>JBNKOV010000251.1:0-7301 GCA_050294955.1 Holophagae bacterium | reverse complement strand
GGGCAACGACGGAATTCCATTCTACACAGGTATTCACGCCAACCTCGGTGAAGGACCCGATGATGTCCGGCTGGTGGCTGGGCTCATTTTCGATTTAGATAAATTGGCCAGTTTATTCCAATAATCAGGTAATCCAAAAAAGAGGTAGTTTTGCCGAGAACTTGAAACCTAACTAACAAAAGGGATTTCGAAAGAGGCCCCGGTTTTGGGAGTTTGAAGACCAAGAACCCGTGGTGCATCAAAGCGTGCTGGAAAGAACCCTGAATGAAAACAACCTAAAGGCCCCACCTTACAAAACGTGGATCTGGAAGCATGAACCGGATGTCAAACCCTGGAGTGAGATCTCTTCTGAGCTGGAAAATTAGCCAGTGAAGATCAGAAGTCGGGCCATTCATGGCCCGATTATCTTTCACTAAAAACTAAGGAATAATCAGCAGAGCCGGGTTTTCCCATAAAAAGTTTAGAGAAAGATCTCCTCGCAAAGAAGTTACTGCCACCCCCAAATCACTCTCGATTTCATAATACGACCCAGGAACTGCTTGAAAAAAGTCACTAAAAAGGACGACTCTCTTGCCTCCTGGCTCTAACGCGTCATCAACCTGCTGAACATCTATATTCAGTCCGTTTTCATCGCGATGTATGAGACGAAGAGACGTCGGAATAGTCCCAACGTTCACCATAGCTGCGCCATCCCATGTAACCTCATTCTTCCCTGGATAAATACGCCACAAACGGCCAGAGACTCTACCGTAATCGGGCTCATGCACATCGGCCCATCCTGAATCAGCTTTTTTGGCGCGATAGCGAATAGACACTTTAAGGGAAGCCTCACTGGAAATAGCTATCCAGGCAATGTTTTGATCCGGAAAAAGGTTCTCAACGTCTAACAGCCTGGTTTCTTTGCCTGCCAAAACACCTTCAGCGTTAGCAAGCCAGGAACCATCGGCATTTACACCGGTAAGATGCCAGGATAAAGACGAGTCCGACAGATTGGCCAAAGAAAGCTGGCTTGAGAAACCACTGTCCAAACGGGTTATATGAGGCATAAACCGGGTTGGTCCAGCACTTCTACCCAGAGTAAATGATCCCGTAATTTTAACAGGCAACTCATCGCCCGGTAGATATCGACCATTTCCCTGATCTGCCGTGTGATTGTAGACTTTGACGTCATAATATAACTCGGATTCTCGACCTGATGGCGTCAAGGTGCTATTTGACAGGTTTGTTCGAAGGGTAGTGTCTTGCGCAAGGCTCATATCATCAACAGGCTGAGCGATGCGCGAATTGAAAGGCAGGTTTTTGGAAGACTTTGGAAGGGATGCCAACAACGCAGCTCCGCTTGGGCCGGGAATTCCTATTATGAAAAAGAGTTCAAGACCTGGAGACGGCGGCTGTAATTCGCCGTCAACCTCGAGCCATGATTGCGAGCTGGACATTATTCTCAACCAGAAACTTTGTTCCCCTTTTACCCAACGTACTATGGAGACACTGGTTGTAGAGGCGGCTACTCGAAGGCTGGGATCATTATTTTCGGTAGCCAAAGCCAGGAATATGGGCAATCTCAAATGCTCTTGTTCACTTTGTTGATCTACCAACGTATTTGCAAGGGTAACATTCTGGTCTAAATTCAGCCTGACAAAAACTGGCGTGTCCGGACTTGCATCGGGAAAATCGTTCCCAGTTACTGCCATACTGAGAGCGCCTGCTCGTTCAGACCCTCCCAAGTAAAACAAATGAGAATACTCTCCCGAAATTTCAACGTCGGCTCGTACTGAAAAGTGTAAACCAACCAAAAGAAAGAACCAGATTATTCTTCTCATAAGCCGCTCCAAACAATAGTACAAAAAGGAAAATGCCGCCAAACTGCTCTACCCAACTTTCAAAACTGGCAAAAGCCTAACACCAGGAAAAACGAAAAGCAAGTACAAAACCACCCCAAAACCTTTACACCGCTAGATCTCTTCATAATCATTGAGTAAAGCCAACAAAGGAATTAAAGGTTCATTTAGAACCCAAATAACTGAAAAGAGGCAATCTTTGGAACTGATTAGAAGCTAATATCGATAGAAGATAGAGGCGTATTGCAAAGCAAGATGTCTAATTCTTCACCATTGGAACTGGGCACGGGCTTCCAGAGCAGCAGGGGGCGGTGTTTATGCCGCAACTGGCGCACTGCCCGTGTCCGTGAACCCAAATGACATTTTGGGGATTGCCGCACCAGGGGCATCTGGATTGTTTTGAGTGGTTTTCCATGTCCATCCCCCCTCAAAAATCCCAGAGAAGGGCGCTGGGCTCTAAATGATCTGTGACGGTGCGGCCTATGCGGTCAATCTCGGCCAGATCCTCCTGAGATATCTGCAGAGACCCGGCCTTTGCCGATTCCCTGATCTGCTGAGGGTTGCGAGCCCCCGCAATGGCGCAGGTTTGGGGTTGAGCGATCAACCAGGCCAGGGATAGTTGACCCAAAGTCACCTCGTAACGCGCAGCGATGGGCCGCAATTGGTTCAAAGCCTCCTGGCAACGCTGGTAATGCTGGGGTTGGAACAGCTTGTTTCCCGCTCGGTGGTCTCCCTCTTCAAACTGATGATCCGGACCGAACTTTCCGGTCAAAATGCCTTGCGCCAACGGAGAATAGGCCAGGACCGTGCGGTCGTGTTCCTTGCAGAATGCCATGGCGTCGTCTTCAACAAAACGCCAGAACAGGCTGTAGGGCGGCTGAAGACTGTCTATATGGGCAAAAGACTCCGCTTCCTCCATCTGCGCCCTGGAGAAATTGGAGACGCCAATCGCCCGAATCTTACCTTGATGTTTAAGATCGGTCATGGCGTGCATGGTCTCTTCCATGGGCACCACTTCGGTGTCCCAGGTTCCCGTGGGCCAGTGGAGCTGGTAGAGATCGAGATGATCGGTTCCCAGATTCTTCAGGGACCGATGACAGGCCTCCACCACCTGATCGTAGCGGTAGTGATTGGTAAATACCTTGGAGAGCAGGGTTATTTCGTATCGTTTATCACCCAAGGCCTTGGCAATCATCTGTTCGGAATATCCGTTTCCGTAAACCTCAGCCGTGTCGAAGGTGGTAATGCCTGCATCGAACGCGGCCTGTAAGGCGCTGATGATTTGATCATCGTCGATGCCGGTCCACATGGTCTTGCCCGCCTGCCAGGTGCCCATGATAATAGGCGTAATCTCAATAGGGCTGGTTCCCAAAGGTCTTTTTTCCATGAGTTTCTGCTCCTCTCGCCAGATCGATGGGCTATTCTAACACGGAATGCGAAAACTGGAGCGCACAGGTTCAACCTTTTAATATCCTTCACGCCGCCCACTCACAGCGGCAAAATGCAGCCAGAAAGGTTAGGGCTGACCAGGGGATGCCTGCAAGATTCCGTTTTTTTGGCTTTGCGGGAGTGGAGTTGAGTATAATAAGCGTGTTGCCCCTGTTGGAAAGGAGTGGTTGTTATATGCAGCGGAAAAGAGAACCCATGAGCAATGTGGACGCGGCCTGGTATTTCATGGAGGATCCCACCAATCTGATGATGGTGATGGGCATGATGTACTTCGATGAGGTGATCACCCGTGATGAGCTGATCGAAGTGATATCAAAACGCCTCCTCCCCTACAATCGGTTTCACCAGCGGGTGGTGACGTCAGACCTGGCCTTTAAGGGTCCTGTCTGGGAAGACGCGGAGGTAGACTTTAACTACCATGTCAAGCAGGAGGCGTTGCCGGATCCCGGCGGTTACGACCTGCTAAAGGACCGGGCTGGCGAGTTGATGAGCCTGCCTTTGGATTTCCTGCGTCCCCTCTGGCAGATCCATCTCATGGAGAACTGCGGTTCTGGTTCCGCTGTCTTCCTTCGCATTCATCACTGCATTGCAGACGGCATTGCGCTCATCGGCGTTTTACTTTCCATGACCGGCAAAACAAAAGAAGCTTCCTTGAAATTGGAGCCCTTGGAGGAGGCGTCCCAGCCACATCTCACCCGCCAGGGCGATCTCTTCAAAATTGCGGGAGACGCGTTCACCAAAGCGACCAGGGCGACCGGAAAAATTTGGGACACCATCTCCAATCCTGCCCGCATTCTGGATGTGGCAAAAATGGGCGCGCAAGGGGCGTTTACCGCCGCCAAACTTGTGGTGAAATCTCAAGATCCGCCAACCATTTTCAAGGGAGATCTCAGCGTTCCCAAAAAGGCGACATGGTCTAAGCCCATACCTCTCGCCGATATCAAGCGAATTAAGAATGTGACCAAAACCACGGTGAACGATGTGCTGCTCACCGCCATGACCGGCGGGCTTCGCCGCTATCTTGAGGGCCGAAACCAGAAAACAGAAGACCTGGTCTTCCGCGCCGCAGTCCCAGTTAACTTACGCGACCCCAAACGCTTCAGGGAGCTGGGCAACCAGTTTGGCCTGGTTTTTCTCGATCTGCCCGTGGGCGTAAGGGACTGCCTGGAACGACTCTTTGAGTTGAAGAAGAATATGGACGGCATTAAAAATTCGCCGGAAGCCATTGTGGCCTTTGGGCTTCTCAAAGCTGTGGGCATGACGCCTTCCGAAATTCAAAAAATTGTGATCAACATCTTTGGGACCAAAACCACAGCGGTGATGACCAACGTCCCTGGACCAAAAGACCATCTCTACATGGCTGGAAAGAAAATGGATCACACGATGTTTTGGGTTCCCCGTTCCGGTCGTGTGGGTTTGGGCATCAGCATTCTAAGCTACGCCGGAGAAGTGCGGCTGGGCGTGGCCACCGACGAGGGTCTGGCTCCCGATCCGGAGAAGATCGTTGAGGGCTTCCATGAGGAGATGGAAGAAATGCTGTTGTTGGCCAATCAGGTCACGGAATGACTACTTTTTGAAACATTTAGACGACTCAACAAGTACAACTTTGACAGCCGATGTTTCACAGCGCGGCAGGGAACCCAGTGCCTTTTGGGTCTCCGCTCCCTCCTTGAGGAAGCGAATCCTATGGGTTGATGGGGTAATGAGCTACAATAACATGTTGCGCGGATAGTCCGAATGAGGACAGGAGGATAGGGTGATGATGGCTAGAGCTTTTCTATTTAGCGTTTTGTGCGCGTTGTGTTGGTCGGCGTTTGGCCAGAGCGTGCAAGACGTGGTGAATGCGCCAGATCGAATTGAGAATGACAAGAAGATGGATGATGTGCGCAAACCGGTGGAGCTTTTAAACTTCTTAGAGCTGAAAAAGGATATGCGCATTGCGGATCTGGGCGCCGGAGGCGGTTATTCCTCCGAGTTGATGGCCCGTTTCATTGGGAAGAAAGGCGTTGTATTTGCCCAGAACCCAGAGAACTGGAGCCAGTTCACCAAAAAGGCGTTAACGGAGCGCCAGAAGTCGTTTCCCGAGATTGTTCAAGTCTACCGTCCTTTTGAGGAGCCAATGGCCCCAAAAGTGACCGATCTGGACTTGGCCACGATGATCTTCATCTACCATGATACAGTGCATTTGGGCACTGATCGCGCTAAAATGAACAAGGCAGTCTTCAACATGCTGAAGCCAGGAGCCTATTACGTCATATTAGACCACCGGGCTAAGAAGGGCGCGGGCGCTACGGAAACCAAGACCATGCATCGCATTGAGGAAAGCGTGATTCGCGAAGAGGTGCTGGCGGCGGGCTTTGAGTTTGTAGAATCGGCAGACTTTCTGGCCTACCCCGAAGACCCTAAAGATTTTAAGGCCTTTGGTCGTCCTCAACCCAGAACGGACCGTTTTGTTTTAAAATTCAGAAAACCCCTATAAAACAAATCGGCCAACTTCCGGTGAAGGAAGCTGGCCGATTCTTGTTTAAATCGTTTTTTGTTTGAGGTTTAAACCAGGGCTTCCGCCACCAGTTCGGCAATGTCCCGGGTTTGGATTTCCTCTTCCTTGCCCTTGTCGGTTACCGCGTCGGTCATCATCACCGTGCAATAGGGGCAAGCGGTAGCAATGATTTTAGGATTTTGCGGCAGAGCCTGGTCCACACGTTCGTGGTTAATGCGCGATCCAATGGTCTCTTCCATCCACATGCGACCGCCGCCTGCGCCGCAGCACATGGCCCGCTCACGGTTCATTTCGAACTCAAGGGGCTGGTCTTTCACCACTTTTTTAATGATGTTGCGTGGGGCGTTGTACTCTCCGTTATGACGGCCGAGGTAACAAGGCTCGTGGTAGATCACCTTTTCAAAAGAGGCGTTTACTTTAATGCGACCCTCTTCCATCAGCTTGTCGATAAGCTGGGTGTGGTGAATCACGTTGTAGTGCCCGCCAAATTCGGGATATTCGTTTTTCAGTGAATTGTAGGCGTGGGGATCGCAGGTTACGATGTTCTTCACTTCATAGGTGTTGAGGGTTTCCACCAGGGTCCCCGCCAGTTCCTGGAACAGCATTTCGTTGCCTGCGCGACGCACGCATTCGCCAGTAGACCCTTCCTCAGAACCCAAAATGGCAAACTTCACATCGGCGGCCTTGAGGATTTTCACGAATGCTTTGGCCACCTTCTGGTTTCGGTTGTCGAAAGACTGAGCCGATCCGGTATAGAAGAGATAATCCAGTTGTTTAACCTGTTCGGCGCTTTCCACCAGAGGCACGTCCAGTCCTTCGGCCCAATCGCCTCTTGTATCGGAGTTTAAGCCCCAGGCGTTGCTTTGACGCTCGTAGTTGTCAAAAGCCACCTGCAACTCGTCCGGCACTTCGCCTTCCATCATGACCATGTGCTGACGCATTTTGTAGAATTTGCTGAGGTGTTCCAGCTCGATAGGACATGCAGACTCGCAATAACCACATGTGGTGCAAGCCCATAGGGTGTCTTCAGATATAATGTCGCCCACCAGATTGGGCAGTTCGTCTTCCTCCACCTTCTCCTTGAGCAGAATCTCGCGGTTATCCATAAGGTGGTGTTTAATACTGTCGTTCACCCACTTGAGCGAGAGGGGTTTGTCTGTAAGGAAGGTGGGACATGCGTCTTTACAGCGTCCGCACTCCGTGCAGGTGAAGACGTCCAACCCGTCTTTCCAGATAAGGTCTTTGGCGGTGCGAACGCCAACGGCCGGTTCCTCTTCATCTTCATTCTCATCGTCCATTAGAGATTCAAGATCGACGCTAGGCACCTTGTTCAAAGGGCTGTTATGACCAAAAAACAGCGTGGGTAGGGCCGTGACAATATGGAAATGCTCGCCGATGGGCAGCAGGACGAGGAAACCGAATACGGTTAAGATCTGCACCCAATACAGACCATGATAAAAGGCGTCCTGCCAGGCTGGTGAAATACCCGAAACCATAGAGGCCAACATAGACCC
>JBNKOV010000250.1:0-7310 GCA_050294955.1 Holophagae bacterium | reverse complement strand
ACTGCTGGTTTGGGTTCAAAACCCTGAGCTGAAGGGCATGGCCCTGGACAAGCTTTTGACCACCATCTACAAGGCCTTCGCTCAGAATCAAATCGAGATTCCTTATCCGAAAAGAGATGTCTACCTTCACCAGGCCACTCCAAAACCGGACCTGGACCAGGACCATCTCTGATCTCAACCACGAACCAAACGATCCTCATTTTGTTACAATTGGATGTCTCCAATGACCCGAAAAAAAAGACTTGCTTTCCTGATATATCACGAGTATATTTTCTAAAGAAAGCTGCTCTCGATAAGGGAAGCACAGCGTGGAGGTTTCTATGTCTACCAATTGGCGCGGGGTTTTTCCTGCGGTGACAACCAAGTTCGATTTGGCCGGGCGCGTTGACGCGGCGGCAATGAACAAGCATATCGACTGGCAAATTAAAGCGGGCGTTCACGGGATCATTGTACTCGGAACCCTAGGCGAGAATGCGGTATTGTCCGCAGATGAGAAGATGGAAGTTGTGAAAATTGCCTTGGAGGCAAGCGCTGGCCGCGTCCCCGTTCTGGCTACTGTGGCGGAAACCACCACCCAAGGAGCCTGTAACTTCGCAAAGAAGGCCGCGGAGGCTGGCGTGGCAGGATTCATGGTGCTGCCCGGCATGCTCTACGTTTCCGACGCTCAGGAAACCATGACCCATTTCCGCACTGTGGCAAAAGCCACGGATAAGCCCATTATGATTTACAACAACCCAGTTTCCTACAGGGTGGATATCACCCCTGAAATGTTTGCGGAACTGGCTGATGAACCAAGCTTTGTAGCTATAAAAGAGTCGTCCGACGATGTGCGTAGGCTTACAGACATCCGCAATCTGGTAGGAGACCGCTATCAAATTTTCACCGGCGTGGATGACCTGGCGTTTGAAAGCCTGGTGCTTGGAGCAGTGGGCTGGGTCGCAGGCCTGGTTTGCGCTTTCCCCCGTGAAACCGTCGCCATTTATGAGTTGGTTCAACAGGGCCGCATCAACGAGGCGCGAGAAATCTATCGCTGGTTCATGCCCCTGCTTCACCTGGACGTTTCCACCAAACTGGTTCAGAATATCAAGCTGGCGGAAGCCATGGTTGGGTGTGGAACAGAACATGTTCGCGCGCCGCGATTGATTTTGGCGGGCGAGGAACGGGAGCGCGCCATGGATATAATCAGCAAGGCCATTGAAAACCGGCCAAAACTGCCTGAATTTGTTTCTGAAGCCAGCATGGCCTGAGGCGGATTCAAGTTCCCAGAGGAGTGGAGATGAAGAAGAACTGGATCAACGGCGCCTGGCGAGAGTCGCAAACAGGCATGAATAATGTAAACCCCTCGGATGTAAGTGACATAGTTGGTGTTTATGCCGAAGGAACCCCAGAAGATGTGGACGCCGCGGTGGCGGCGGCTGCGGCTGCAGGTCCTGCCTTTGCAGGGACAACGCCCCAACAACGCTTCGATATTTTAGACTTTATCGGTTCCGAAATTCTGGCGAGAAAAGATGAATTGGGCCAACTCCTGGCCCGTGAAGAGGGCAAAACCCTGCCGGAAGCAAAGGGCGAAGTTGGCCGCGCCGGTCAGATCTTTAAGTTCTTTGCAGGAGAGGCCTTGCGTATTTCCGGAGACAAGGTGGGCTCTGTTAGACCGGGCGTCCATGTAGATGTGGAACGCCAGCCCATTGGCGTTGTGGGCCTTATTACTCCATGGAATTTCCCTATCGCCATTCCCGCCTGGAAGATTGCTCCAGCGCTGGCTTACGGCAATACCGTGGTTTTAAAACCAGCAGAGGCCGCGCCGGGCAGCGCCTGGGCGCTCACAGAGATTATTTCGCGGTCCAGTTTGCCTGCAGGCGCCTACAACATGGTCATGGGCCGAGGCAATGTTGCCGGCAAGGCGCTTGTGGACCATAGGGATGTCGCTGGCGTCAGCTTTACCGGATCTGTGGCCGTTGGCCGAGAAATTGCCGTTGCATGCGCAAGCCAGATGAAGAAGGTCCAGCTTGAAATGAGGGGTAAAAACCCTCTGGTTGTGCTAGACGATGCAGACCTGGATGTTGCTGTGAATATTGCGGTAAACGGCGCATTCTTTTCAACAGGCCAGCGCTGCACCGCGTCCAGCAGGCTCATTGTGACCGAAGGAATTCACGACGCATTTGTAAAGGCGGTCACAGACAAAATCTCGGGATTGAAGGTAGGTCCAGCTCTGGACGCCGCCACGCAGATCGGACCAGCCATTGATGGACGCCAGCTCTCTAAGAACCTGGAATACATTGAGATTGGCAGGAACGAAGGCGCTAAACTGGTCTTTGGCGGCGAAAGGCTGAATTTGGACAAGGAAGGCTTCTTCATGGAGCCCGCCCTTTTCACCGAAACCACCAATCAGATGCGTATCAACCAGGAGGAAATCTTCGGTCCCATCGCCACCGTGATCAAGGTTCGAGATTACGAGGAAGCGCTTGCAGTCGCTAATGATACGTCCTTTGGACTTTCCGCTGGCATTTGCACAACCTCCCTCAAACACGCCAGTCATTTCCAGCGTCATTCCCAAGCAGGCATGGTCATGGTGAATCTGCCCACGGCGGGCGTGGACTATCACGTTCCCTTTGGGGGTAGAAAGGGCTCCAGCTATGGGTCTCGCGAGCAGGGCAGTTATGCGGCTGAGTTCTATTCAACCGTGAAAACCACCTATATCGCGCCCTGATCTCTAAATTCTGTTAGTTTCACCGATTATGGTGGGAGTGTTGGTGTTATGGGCATCAAAATACGGTCGGCTTCTCCTCATTACGCCAACATCCCATCATTCCCTGTTCCATCGAAGCCCGATCCATTTTAAAATGGAGCGGTTGATGCCTTTATGAATGAGGAGATGTCATGACCACGAATCAATTAACGGGTGTAAACGCCCATGGATAAAGAACACATCAGTCTTGCAGAAAAAGCCTATATCCTTTTGGAAGAAATGATTGTCACCCTTAAATTGCCTCCGGGCCGCGTCTTCTCCGAGGCGGACCTGAGCAAGGCGATAAACATTGGCCGCACGCCCATGAGGGAGTCGCTGCAGCGTCTCGCTGTGGATCGTCTGGTCACCACCATCCCCCGAAAAGGGGTTATGGTTACCGATGTGAATATTTCAGAACATATCGCGCTCTTGGATACGCGCCGGGTTCTGGAAAGACTCATAGCGGCCAGGGCCGCCAAACGCTCTACCCCGGAACATCGCGACGCCTTAAGGGAATGTGGCGCAGCCATGATGGCCGCTGCTGCCGACGGTGACGCCACTGAGTTCATGAAACGCGACCGCGAATTCGATCAAATCCTTCGGGAAGCCTCCCGCAATGCTTTTGCAGCTCGGGCTACCGAACCCCTTCGCGCCCATTGTCGGCGGTTCTGGTATGTCTATCGCAATAACGGCTCCAATGGCGATCTGAAGGAATCGGCTCAAGCCCATGTTGACCTGATGAACGCGGTAGCCGAAAAAAACGTTGAAGAAGCAGAAGCCTGCTCCGATCGTCTCATGGACTACCTGGACAATTTCACAAAAGCGGTTTTAGATCACTGAGACCCCATGCGGTTCCAAGTGGTTCGGCCTATCTGATCTGATCCCTATCCATTTTTGGAGGAACCCATGTCAACACGAACTTTCTTTTGCATCGACGCCCATACCTGCGGCAACCCGGTCCGGGTGGTCGCAGGAGGCGGCCCCGTTTTAGAGGGCGCAAGCATGAGCGAAAAACGACTGCATTTTCTCGCAGAATACGACTGGATTCGAACCGGCCTCATGTTTGAACCCAGGGGCCATGACATGATGTCGGGCAGCATCTACTATCCCCCAACCAGAGACGATTGCGATGTCGCCATTCTGTTCATTGAAACCAGCGGTTGCCTTCCCATGTGCGGCCACGGAACCATAGGCACGGTGACGGTCCTCATTGAGCGGGGTCTGGTCGTCCCCAAAACCCCAGGCCTCTTGCGCTTGGACACGCCGGCAGGTAAAGTGGAAGCCCGTTACGAAATGAAGGGAGAACGGGTGACGTCAGTTTCCATTACCAATATCGCCTCCTACCTTCATTCCACAAATTTGGAAGTGGACTGCCCCGATCTGGGTCCCTTGAAGGTAGATGTGGCCTATGGGGGAAATTTCTACGCCATAGTAGAGCCCCAAACTCATTACCAGGACATGGAGGACCTGAGCGTTGGCGACCTCGTGCGACTGAGCCCCATTTTGCGAACCCGCTTGAATGAAGCCTACACTTTTGTTCATCCCGAAGACCCCAGCATCTGCGGATTGAGCCATATCCAATGGACCGGAAAACCACGAGCCGAAAGCGCCCATGCTCGCAACGCGGTTTTCTATGGAGAAAGCGCTGGACCGCTCCCCTTGCGGAACGGGGACTTCGGCCCGAATGGCCCAATGGTTTGACCGAGGCGATCTGGCTGTGGGCGACCCGTTTGTTCACGAAAGCATAATCGGCAGCCTCTTCAAAGGGCGCGTTGCCGCAGAGACTCGGGTTGGAGATTACAAAGCCATGATACCCGAGATTCAAGGCTGGGCTCGGGTAACCGGATTAAACACCATTTTCATTGACGACGAAGACCCTTACGCCCATGGTTTCCAGGTCATTTGAGGTTTGGCATGACAACGAAAAAAGATGTGTTGATCATTGGGGGCGGCATGGTTGGCGTGTGCGCTGCGACCTATCTCCAACAGGCCGGTCTGAAGACAGCCATTGTGGAGAAAGGCTCCATAGCGTCGGGTTGCTCCGAGGGAAACGCCGGTCTTATTGTTCCCAGCCATGTCACGCCCCTTGCCGCGCCCGGCGTGATTTCTCAGGGCTTTAAATGGATGTTCAATCCCAGCAGCCCCTTCTACATCAAACCCCGCCTCAGCACCGACCTGTTTGCCTGGATTTGGAAATTTACTCGGTTCTGCAACGAGGCTCACGTGGCGAGGTGCATGCCTATTCTCCACGAGCTGATTCAGGCCAGCCTAAAGCAATTCAAGGAGTTGGAGGCCCAATACCAACTGGACAGCCATCTCACCCAAGATGGTCTATTAATGCTCTTTCGAACCGAAAGAGGGCGACATGGCTGCGTTGAAGAAGTGAAACCCGCTCAGAAGATGGGCATGGAGGCCCGAATTCTGGACAAAGACGCATTGTACGACCTGGAACCCCATTGCCCAACTGACATGTTGGGCGGCGTTTACTATCCCCAGGACGCCCATCTGGATCCAGGCCGCTTTGTCTTTGGATTGGAAAAGAAGCTGAGAGAAGGCGGGACCGAAATACACACCCACACGGAGGTTCTGGGATTTCAAAAACAGGGGCGTCGGCTCTCGGCGGTGCGCACCAATAAGGGCGATTTTAAAGCGGACCAGATTATTCTGGCGGGTGGCGCCTGGTCCCCTGGCATCGTAAGAGAGTTATCCCTGAAATTGCCCGTACAGCCAGCCAAGGGTTACAGCCTGACTTTGGAGAATCCAGTCAAACAACCTCGGATCCCCATGATCCTCATGGAGGACCGCGCCACGGTAACACCCATGGCGAATCGAATGCGTTTTGCTGGAACACTTGAACTTGCGGGTCTTGATTTGTCCATCAACAAGCGTCGCGTTCGCTCTGTTCTCAAGGCGGTTCCCGAGTATTTCCCCAATTTCGACCCGGAGACCTTGGACTGGAACCGGGTCTGGGCCGGATTCAGGCCCTGCTCCCCCGACGGGCTGCCCTACCTCGGTCGCTCTAAATCATTCAATAACCTGGTGGTAGCCGCCGGACACGCCATGATTGGCGTCACGCTGGGACCCATCACCGGGAAAATCGTCGCGGATCTGGTCCAGGGGAAAAACCCGGGAACGCCCCTGGAGGCTTTAGAAGTGGAGCGATTCACCTGAATGCTTCCCCTATCGTTTTCCTTGTTTTTGGGGTAAGATATGAGGAGAATGGAAGGCGTCGAGGAGGCATGATGCTAACAACTGTTCTTTTCACACTGGGCTTGTTTGCGACGTTCATGGCAATGATGGGCATTGGCTTTATCATCCGGGGAACCGTTTTAAAAGGATCCTGCGGCGGAGCCTCCAAAGTTATGGGCGAGGATAGTTGCGGGGCCTGCGCAAAAAAAGAAAAAGAAATGTGCCCCTCCGACGATGAAACCGGATTGTTGAATATGTCGCAAATCAGCAATCCTCACAAAACCTTCAGAGACAAGGGCGAGGAGCCCGGCTATCAGGTTTGAATACATGCGGATGCCGCATTTGTAAACCCATAGAACCGCGCATCCGGCGATTTTTAAAATACTGAAAAACGCAATTTGGCAAAAAGGTAGATTGAAATACGGTCGATCTTGTGCTAGGATCGGTCGGTTGCGAAGAGTAAAGCCGAGTTGGCGCGCGCAAATTTGACAGGAGAACTTCATAAATTGCTGAACACAGAGAATAAACAAGAAGTTATTGACAAGTATCGGGTACACGGCAAAGACACCGGCTCACCCGAAGTTCAGGTCGCCCTGCTGACCGAACGAATCAACGGATTAACAGACCATTTCAAGGCTCATAAAAAAGACCACCACTCCCGTCGCGGTTTGCTGAAAATGGTTGGTAAGCGCAAGAGATTGCTGGAGTACCTCAAGAAGAGTAACAAAGACCGTTACCTCAACTTGATTAGCAGCCTTGGATTGAGAAAATAACTCGATCATCGAGATGTAGCCGGCCCCTGGATTGAGCGAAAACTGTTTCGCTGAGATAGGGGCTTTTTGTTTGCATGGTTGTTTGAGTGCAACAGACGTATGAGGAGCATAGTTTAATGATAGTAAGAGAATCCATGGAGATCGCGGGCGCTGAGTTCAGTCTCGAATGTGGAAAATTAGCGAAGCAGGCGCACGGCAGCGTTGTGGTGCGTCATGGGGACAGCATGGTATTGGCGACCTGTTGCGGATCCGAGGACTACCCGCCAGACAAGCCGTTTTTCCCCTTAACTGTGGACTATCGTGAGAACTTCTATGCTGCGGGTCGTTTTCCCGGCGGTTTCTTCAAGCGCGAAGGCCGCATGACTACCAGAGAGACTCTGGTTTGTCGTATGATCGACCGTCCCATGCGTCCCATGTTCACCGAGGGTTACCTGGGTGAAACTCAGATCCAGTGCAGCGTCATCTCGTCTGACGGCGTTCAATCCACCGACATCATGGCCATGGTCGGCGGCGCTGCGGCTGCTTACCTTTCTCCGGTCCCCTTCCCACAGGCTCAAGCCTCTGCTCGGGTTGGCCTGGTTGACGACGAACTGGTCATCAACCCCACCATCGAACAGATGGAG
>JBNKOV010000249.1:0-7319 GCA_050294955.1 Holophagae bacterium | reverse complement strand
CATCGGCAACGAGGAGATTCAGATAGAAATGAAGGCGCTGGATCTGGTCTCCACCGCGCCAACGGGTTTCGACAATATTGGCCCGTTTTTCATGGGGTGGATGTCCCTGGATAAAGCGCCCTTTGATGGTGTGGAAGATGGACGCCTCTCTTTCCTCTTGCAGGTTAGCATGACAGGGTTCTCTGGAACCAGTTTTATGCCGCCCGAGCCGGTAGAAATTTTTACCGATGGTTTTGAGTCCGGCAACGTTGTCGCCTGGTCGCGGCAACCGCCCGAAGCGGCCCTTGGCGATCCGCTGGATGGGGTTCAGGTATTTTTCGATATTCGCGGTTATGTCCATGAAGAGCCGCCCACCTTCCCCTGTCCTGTGGATGTTACGGCGGATTTAGATGGGGACTGGCTCATCACTCAACTAGATCTGTTCCTTTACGGGGAACAGTTCAATCAAGCCGCAGCTTCTCCGTTGGATCGAAACGGCGATGGCGTAGTGAACACCCAAGACCTGGTCCTGATTGTGGATAAACTGGGCTGCCAGGAGGCGGGAACAGCGCCGCCATCTTAATTTGAGAATGAGAAGACGGCCCACCAGCCGTCTTCTTTAAAATCCTTACATTCCAGCAAGTTGCTCAACCGCAAGCACCAGAGCGTGGGTGCCCCTGTCGCCCTTGCCCTGGGCTTTCACTGCCCGGTAGAGCTGGTTCACCAAAGCCAGGCCTGGCAGAGACAGGTCCATGCGGGCCGCTTCGCTCAAGGCAATTTCCATGTCCTTGATAAAATGATCGATAAAAAATCCCGGATCAAAGTTGCGAGCTAGAATTCGCGGCGCCAGATTGTCCAACGTCCAGCAACCCGCTGCCCCGCTGCCAATGGAACGAAGCACCGTCTCCAGATCCAGACCGGCTTTGCGACCGTAGACCATGGCCTCGCAAACGCCGATCATAGTGCCTGCAATGGTAATCTGATTCACCATTTTCGTGTGTTGACCCGCGCCTGCGCCGCCCTGGTGAATAATGTTCTTTCCCATCAATTCAAACAAAGGCTGAACAGCGGCTACGTCCTCTTCATCGCCGCCCACCATGATGGATAGAGTTGCATTCCGGGCGCCAACGTCTCCCCCGGACACCGGCGCGTCTACAAAACCAATGCCTTTGGGCTGGGCGCTTTGATAAATTTCCTCGGCCAGACTGGGTTTAGTGGTGGTCATATCCACCAGGGTCATGCCCGATTCCGCGCCGGAAAGCACGCCATTTTCGCCGAAATAGACTTCGCGAACGTCCTCGGGAAAACCCACCATGGTGAACACCATGTCGGCCCAGCGGGCAACTTCAGCGGGAGAATTTGCCCAGGTCGCGCCAGCAGCCAGCAACGCCGCCGCCTTTTCTTTCGTCCTGGTGTAGACGCAGACTTCCATCCCCGCATTCATGAGATGACGGGCCATGGAGCATCCCATAACGCCCGTGCCGATCCAACCTATTTTTCTGGATTCCATTTCAGACTCTCCTCAAATCAAGCTACAATAAGGGTCATTCCGTCTCTCACTGTCACCATTACCTTGTCCAATTGGGCTTGCGCTTTCACATGCTCGTTAAAGGCCAGGATCGCTCGGGTGCTTTCGCTGGCCTGAGCCGGGTCGTCCAAAACGCGACCACTCCAAAGCACGTTGTCGGCAATAATCAAGCCGCCCTTACGCATCTTGGGCAGGATGATGTCGAAATAATCGATGTAACCCTCTTTGTTGGCATCGATAAAGGCAAGATCAAATGGGCCGTCAAGAGATCTCAGGGAGTCGGCGGCTGGACCGCGCATGATCTTGATTTTCGATCCATGGGGGCTTTTGTCGAAAAATTTCTGGGCAATGTCCGCATTGCCGTCGCTCAGTTCGCAGGTGACCAGCTCGCCGTCATCGGGCAGGCCCGAAGCCATCATCAAAGCGCTGTAGCCCGTGAAGGTTCCCACCTCCACAATTCTCCGCGCTGCGGTGGACCGAACCATGACCTTGAGGAACATGCCCTCAATCGGTCCAACCTGCATTTGAGGCATGTCGGTGTGTTTTAGGGTGTACTGTTTCAATTCTTCCATGAGATCGGGAACTTGGGATGAATGATTGCGGGCGTAATCTTCAATGGCCTGGTCTACAAGTGTTAGCATGGGGGCATCCTTATTTCGGTCTTCGCGACCGGATTTGTCCGACATCCTACCACGGCAAGCAGGAAATGCCAGGGGCAAAACTACCCCTTTTTCTTGCGGTTGAGAAAGCCGTCCATGGCGTTGCTGAACCAGGGACCCATCCAACAATCCGCAAATAAAGAAGTTTCCTTTTCTCGAATGGCGTTCGTCTCGTTGTCCTGCGCGAATCTGGCTAATTCAAGGAACGCGGCGATCGCGTCCGGCGAGCGTTCTGCGATTCGATAGGCGAACTTGGAGGCTTCCTCCATCAGGGACGCTGGATGGACGATCCTGTCAATTAAACCCATGCGCAGAGCCGTACCCGAATCGATGCGATCCCCGGCGAGCAACAATTCCAAAGCGTGGCCCTTGCCAATCTGTCGCAGCAGGCGAAGCCCGCCGCCCCAACCAGTCACCACGCCCATAGCGGTTTGTCGAAACTGGAAATGCGCTGTTTCCACCGCAACCCGGTAATGGCAGGCCGTCAACACCTCGCAACCCCCGCCATAGGCGCTGCCATTTAAAGCGCCAATCACCGGTCTTGGTCCTTCATAAAGTCTGTTCAAAATCGCCTGCATGCGTCGAGACATAGCAAGCACTTGATCGCGAGTGGTTAACGACGAGAAATAACGCAAATCGCCCCCAGCGCAAAAGGTCTTGTCGCCGGCGCCCGTCAAGACAACGGCATGAATCCCTTCTTGTGCTTCTATGCGGTCCAGTGATGCTTCCCATGCGTCCATAACCGCCTCGTTTACAACGTTATGAACCTCTGGTCTGTTTAGGCGCAAAAATGCGGCCCCGTCTTTGAACTCCAATTCCATTACATCGCTCATGTCATCCCCATTCCTTAGACGGCGGCCCCTAGACCAACAACCCTTCTTTGCGCATTTCCACAAACAGCTTGAAATCCTCTTCTACCTGGGCGGCGTAGCTCATGGCCACCTGGAGGACTTCACGCTTAAAATCCTTCACCTTCTTTGTGGTTAAAGAGGTGACCACCTCTTCAAAATTATGGGAAACCAGCAGGCCGCAATAATCCTTATCCGCACGGGCGTGAGCTGCAGCCAGGATTGTTCCCCAGTGATGGGCCATCTCGGTGAAATCCCGCTCCTTCAGTAACTTTTCCACCTTCAGGCTCTTCTTGAATGGCGAGCGCTCTCTTATTGAAAAAGATCTGCCCAATATCGTGATCGCGCCGAGATGTTTGTCGGGATCCATGAGCATGGCTTTTTGGGCGTTCACCACCCGAAACCCCGCCTTGGCTTCGCTGTAGATGGACAGCAATTTGTCTTGCTCCCTGGCTTCGAGGAAGGGAAAGAAGGCGGGCAGGCCCTGCTCCTTCATGTCCAAAATCCGTGAGGTGTCGGGATGGTCCGACTCGCCTCGAATCATGACGTAATAACGGGTTGTGCCTAGAGATCCAATCCCCGCGCCCAATCGCCTGGCCACATCCTGAACCCGAAAATATTTGCTGTCTCCAGCCAGGTCCGATGTTAAATGATCCTTGTAAACGTCGATGGCCGAAGTTAAAAGCCGACGATCATCGCTCGCGACGCCGGCCATCTTGGCCTGGCCAAGATTGAAGCGGCGCTCATCGCCCTTACGCGTAGACCACTCGTCTAACATGGCTTTACGGCTCTTCTTCTTGGCGGCTTTCTTCAAAAACTTGCGAAGCGGACCGTGGGCGCCTTCGGCTGTAACCTTCTCCAGGTTTCTGCCTTCCTTGCCCCGCGCTCGCTCCAGCTCTGCGAGATACTCTCCAGCAAATTCCGTGATGAAATTTTCCAGTTGATCCTCGCTGAATCCGTTGGCCCTGCCCGAAAGCGCAAGAGAGGCCGCGCCCCGCCAGACGTCGTAGAGGTAGCAGGCCACCCAGGATTCGTCGAAATCGTTGAGGTCGAAAACCAGCTCGCCCTCGCTGTCCTTAAAGGCCCCGAAATTGCCCAGGTGCAAGTCGCCCAGAATCCAGGTGCAGGCCTGGGGGTTGTTGAAAGACGTTTGATTCAGTAAATTTTGGGAAGCCAGATCTCTATAGAATAGATGAGCGGAACCTCGGTAAAACGCGAAGGGGGACTCGCTCATTCGAGTATATTTTTCTCGGCGATCATGGATAAACGTCTGCCCGTTGTTGCGCGCCAGCTCAAGGCGCAGGGCTGCTCGCCTGGCCTTGCCATCCTCAATTTCCCAGCAGGCGAATTCTTCTTTTTTTCCCAAATCAAGCCTCCTCATTGGATTCGCTCTCATTATACATTCAAACCGGACATTTGATGAGGCTCAAAATAACCCTAACCGGTTTAAGCCCTGGCGCCGTCCTTGCTTCTGTTATAAGTACGCCCTCGAAGACGGAGGAAACAATGGCTTATTATGTTGTGTATGGAAAAGATCAGATTGTTAGAGGTCCCATAAGTCGAGAACTGGCGTTGGCAACGGTTGAAGACCTGGATATCGCCTTCGAAGACACTGGCTACCACGTAGTGGACGAGGTGGATCTGGTGGATATGGGCCTGTTGGCTCCTGAGGCCGCTCGCGCAGAATAACCCACTTGTGAGGGATTATCAACACACGGCGGTTCAGCAGGCATCGGCTTGTCCAGTCCTCGTTCTCAAAATTCAACCCCATTTTTTTGCCCTGTTTTTATTGTGCATTTTATGAGCACGGCCCGCATTTCATGCGCGATCCTGACCTATAGTCTCGCATAGAAGTGGATGATTTTTGCAAAAAATACATGAATCTACAGCATAAAGTGGGCTTGATTCAACCGCTTGAGCATTGGTGTTCCTTTTTACAGTTCCTTTTATTTGCATTGACAGCGGCTCCGAAATGTTATACCCCTTATAGCGTTGCTATCCCCTAGCCGGTGGGTTGACTCCGGCATATTCAATAATTTTTTTACTAGGACATAATCATGGAGAAACTTGATCTTAAGAACCGGGCCATGCATCCCGGCTGGTTCAAAGGGGCGGCTTTCCGCTCTTTGACCATCATTGCATTACTGGGTTTTCTATCTGGCTTTGCGCTTGCGCAGGGCACGGATCGCGATAACGAATCCGCCGGAGAGGCGGGACCGGTGGTCAGCGCCCCGGTTTACCCCCACGTAATTGATGTAGATCTTCGCGATCTGCCCATTCGCAGCACCTGGCAGCCCGGCGAGCCGGTGAAGGAAATTCCCCGCCGCCACAACTCGCTGCCTGTGAAAGGCGAAAAACCCGCCGCTGCTCGCGATCCCCTCATGGATCTGCAAAACAACACCGTGAACCGCAACGTGAGCCGGGCTTTCTCAACACCCGACGTGAACGTGGCTGGTCAGGGCTATTCTGGCGTGAATCCTCCGGACACCGTTGGCGATGTGGGCATGAACTACTACATTCAGTCCATCAACGGAAGCGGCGGCGCCACCTACGTTATTCACAATAAAAGCGATGGCAGCATTGCCGCCGGACCCTTCAGCATGGAGAGCCTGGGCGCGGGCAGTTGCGCATCCGGATTGGGCGATCCCATCATTCTCTACGATCAGTTGGCTGACCGCTGGATGATCAGCGAATTCGCATCCGGCGCCAATGTGCTCTGCGTCTATGTATCCCGAACCTCCGATCCCATCTCCGGCGGTTGGTACAACTACGTTTTCAACACGCCCAACTTCCCAGACTATCCCAAATACGGCGTCTGGCCCGATGGTTACTACGTGGGCACCAACGAGAACGCGCCTCGCATGTACGCTTTGGACCGCAACAGCATGTTGGCGGGCGACCCCGCAACAAGCCAGCGTTTTGACGGAAGCAGCCTCAGCGGATTTGGCTTCCAGATCATCACCCCAGCGGACCACGACGGCGCAACCGCGCCCCCGGCAGGTTCACCCGCCATCTTCATGCGCCACAAAGACGATGAAGTTCACGGCGGCAACACCGCTTCCGACTATCTGGAAATCTTCGAGTTCACTGTAGATTGGAACAACTCTTCCAACTCTGGGATCAGCGGTCCCATCAGCATTCCCATCTCGGATTTCGATTCCAGCCTCTGCGGTCTGACCTCCTTCAACTGCTTCCCTCAGCCAGGAACCAGCACCACGCTGGACCCACTGCGCGAAGTAGTCATGAACCGACTACAGTACCGGAATTTTGGAACCCACGAAACCCTGGTGGGCAATTTCGTAACCGACGTCAACGGCAGTGATCGCGGCGGCATCCGCTGGTTCGAATTGCGCAAGACCTCCGGTTCCTGGAGCCTCTATCAGGAAGGCACCTTCTCTCCCGATTCAGACAACCGCTTCATGGGCGGAATCTCCATGGACGGGAACGGGAACATTGCCCTGGCCTACAACGTCACCAGCTCCAGCACCTACCCCAGTCTGCGCTACGCGGGACGATTGGCAAGCGACCCCCTGGGCACGCTGCCCCAAGGCGAGTACACCCTGGTCAACGGCTCTGGATCCAACGGCTCCAACCGCTACGGCGACTATGCCGCCATGAGCGTCGATCCCGCCAACGACTGCACCTTCTGGTTCACCGGCCAGTACAACACCTCCAGCTCCTGGTCTACCCGAGTCGGCGCATTCTCCTTTACTTGCGTCACTTGCACGCCGCCTTCCGCCCCAACGGGCCTCACCGCAGCGTCTTCGGGCAACAACAATATCAACCTCAAACAACTGATCACCACCCAGAATCAGCTTATGCAAGTTGTGCTGCAAACCCTCAATAATATGCAGCCCAACCAGCAAGCTCACCCGCAGCAAGCACCTCCACCTCCACCACCACACCAGTCTCATTTAGCGGAGTTCCTGCGAACTCGCCCCACCACCTTCTCACAAGCCAAGGACCCCATGGAGGCCGAAGATTGGCTTAAGGGAGTTGAGAAGAAGCTCGTGATCGCCCAGTGCACGGATCGTGAGAAGGTTCTTTTTGCCGCGCACCAGCTCTTTGGTACGACAGCCAATTGGCGGAGACATACTATAGCACGCATGCAGATGTCGACTCCATCACGTGGAACGAGTTCAAGGCTCATTTCCGTAACCACTATGTACCCCGCGACACCATGAAACTGAAGAAGGAATTCACTAATCTGAGGCAAGGCAGCATGACAGTCAATGAGTACCTCAACTCATTCATTCAATTGTCCAGATACGCCCCCGAAGACATCGACACTGACGAAATGAAGTA
>JBNKOV010000248.1:0-7339 GCA_050294955.1 Holophagae bacterium | reverse complement strand
CGTTTCGGTAAGCAGACGAAAACGGGCAGGAGCTATCTGCTAACGGGGTTTCCCAATGGCCTTCTCATATTCACTTACGATGGATTGCCGTAAGAACTTGATGTACTTATCTATATAGTTTTCACCTTCCTCTTCGTACATCAGCCATGGGTTCATGAGCGTATGGCGAATAAGATAGATATGGTCTCCTTCGCGAGTTCTGTCCTTGACCTGGTTTACAAAGGTGTCGGGGATAATGCCAAGTTCGTCGAGGATTCTGGTGGCCTGTTCCTCATCCACATTGCCTTTCACCAACGAAGTAAAAGACCCAAAAAAATCATGGGCTTGTAGGGGCGAGCCTCTGTCTATTCTCATATGAGAGAATACCTTGCGTGAAAAATGGTTCATAAGCGCCAAAGATTTGTTGCGTGTAGGGTTTATGCAATAACAGATGAGGTTGGTGTCGGGAGGGAAGGGGATGGTGATGGTTACCATGTCCTTCATATGTTCCCGGAGCTTGTTGATCTGGTCGAAGAAATACTCGCAAGAACGCATGGATTGGGCAAGCACGCGCCCGAATCCTTCACAATGCAATGGCACCACCTTGTGGGCCACGTTGGCGGCAGCGGCTGCAGCTCCAGCCTTTGAGCCCTCCATGATGAACTGGCCCAGGCCCAATAACTTTTGTCTCGGCGTTTTGCGAGCGGAATTCTCTTTTAAATCAAATACATAGGCGGCCTGTTGGCAAATAAAATCCAAGACGCTGGCGTCCCGGCTCACAAAGGCTCCACAGGAAAAGGGCAAATAACCCAACTTGTGAGGATCGATGGTGACAGAATCCGTTTGAGAAACTGCCTTAAACGCCTGCCATGTTCCTTCGTGTGGGAAATATTTGAACTTTTTCTTCACCTCTGCATGGGGTTGGAAATCACCGTCAGGTCTTCGGAAAAGGGCTGTCATATAACCGCCCCAAGCGGCGTCTACGTGTATTCCAAAGAACCGGTTTTCTTTACGCCATTTTTTTCGGGCGGCCACAATCTTGTGGATGGGATCAACAGAACCAAACTCTGTGGTTCCAAGAATTCCAATAACGGCCAGCACAGGGATCTCGTTTTTAAAACAGTCCTCCAATGCCTCTT
Source organism: Holophagae bacterium (assembly GCA_050294955.1). GTDB lineage: Bacteria > Acidobacteriota > Holophagae > Acanthopleuribacterales > Acanthopleuribacteraceae > JBNKOV01. Next base: position 6,221 of record JBNKOV010000248.1, on the reverse strand, counting down.
CCATGTGGTCCACTCGCATGCGCATGGAATTGTCGTTGTGGATACTGAGAATCTGGTTCTTTCCAAATCCCAGGATTTTAGCGCCTTTCTGCCAGGAGTAATGACCCGTAACGGGCACCAGTATTTTGGGGGGATTCAAATCCGAATGGGATCTGAAGAAATGGGCCATGCCCTGGTGTTCGGTCGTTTCATTGGAAATGGCCTGGGTGAAATCCTGGATTTTGAGTTTTCGCTCGGGATCACCGGCCAAAGGAGCGCTGTACTGATTGAGCGCGTCCTTCATTAGGATCCATGTTTCCCGGATCGAAAAATTTAATAACTCCCATTTTGAGTATTCGCTCAAGGGGCATTTCTTGGGACCCATGTTTACCGGGTCGAACTTGAACTGTTTGCAGGCCTCAGCAAGGGCGATGGGGTAGAACTTAACGGCGCGGAAATTCCACAAAGCCTCGTAGTTTGCCACGGTTCCGCCGGATGTTAAATGGCCCCAGGCGCATGGGTACTCAGTAGGATCCGTTGAAAATCCGAACATGCGGGCCAACATCTCTCCAACTTCCAACTCTTTTTCTAAGGTGGCGGGCGCTGCGTCGTCCGACACGTTGTTGGGGTTGTAAAGTGTTGTCATGAGCTGGGCCAACACCCCTGGCAGCAACAGGTCTGCGGCCATGTGGCCAATGTAACGGGGGCTGAAGAATGGGACCGACTTTTTTAAATCGGAACTGAGGTTGGAAAGCTCCTGTTGCATAGCGGCCAGGAATTCGTTGAAATCTTCTCGGTAACGGGCTGTTCGAGGTATTGGCGGGCGGTTTTCAGGATGAAAATTGCGACGCCAGTAGGCGTGGTCACGCACAAATTCTAAGAGCAGGTTCTCAAAAACATGATCATTTTCTGCATATGGACCCATAAAATAGGGGTGCATAAAGTTCAAATTATTGTCAGACATGCACTGTTACCTCTTGATCTGTTTTGCGTGCCCAGTTCACTTTTTAGATTCTACCGCTTAAAAACGTTTCAGGCAACGTGTTTTATCTCAATTGACAAAAATGCAAAGAGAACGCATCGAGTTGAAAACCCGAGATCATTAGAGGTTATGTGCAGGAACCAGGGAAATCTAACTGGAAGCGGCAGTTTTGTCGGGAACAGTCAGAATTTCATGACCATCTTCAGTAACCAGAATGGTATGTTCGAACTGCGCTGTAACCTTGCGGTCCATAGTGTAGACGGTCCATTTATCCTTGGGGTCCAAAATAGTTTGCCAGGTGCCTGCATTGATCATGGGCTCGATGGTGAAGGTCATTCCGGGCGTTAACAGGCAATCGGTTTCTCTGTTTGGGTAATGGCAAATTTGGGGATCCGCATGGAAAACGGTTCCCACGCCGTGACCGGTATATTCACGGACCACGCCAAGGCCCTTCTTGCTCGCATGGTTATAAATGGCATGGCCGATTTCAATGGTTCTGGAGCCGGGCTTTACGGTCTCAATGCCCAGTTGCAGGCATTCACGAGCGGTCTCTGTAACCAGTCGGGCCTCTGCCGAGGGCGTGCCAACGTATATGGTTCGGCTGGTGTCTCCGTGAAATCCATCCAGGACCACTGTCACATCTATATTAATGATGTCTCCGTCTTTCAGAACGACGTCAGGTGAGGGGATGCCGTGGCAGACGACCTCATTTACAGAGGTGCAGACACTTTTGGGGAAAGCGCCTTTGGAAATTCTGGGGGCTCTGGGGTTGGTGTGACCCTTGGGGTAGTTAAGAGGCGCAGGATAGGCCCCGGCGGCGAGCGTCATGTCGTGAACCCAGGTGTTGATTTCCTCTGTGGTGGTTCCAATGGTGACGCGACTGCAGGCCTCTTCCAGAATGTTGGCTGCCAAAGTGCAGGCGGCCCGCATCTTGGGAAGCGTTTCTGGAGTCATGATCTGTAATTGTCGTCCCGGTTTCTTTGTTGTAGAAGGTGTCTTTCGACCATGGCATTTTTTAAATTTTTGACCACTGCCACACCAGCAGGGCTCGTTTCTATTCATCTTCACTATGTCTGCCTCTTTTTTCTACCTGAAACCGGATTATTAATACGTGCGCCAAAAACTGACGCAGTCCCCTATTATGATTCAAACGGCTTTGAAACTCAAGCCCTAGCAAAATCTGGAGCTGTAGGCTTGATAACAGGTCTGCTGACAAGAGACTGTTTCAATCCGTGTGAGGGGACTGGACGCAACCTCGATTCAGCCCGCCAGAGCCTTGAGTTAGCGGCCTTTTCGGCCTATCAGGCTCCAGTTTTTCCTGTTTTTCTCGTTACCAAGACTTCATCGCACAATTCGCATAATACCCTCATTACTTCTGGCTACATTGAAGCAAGGGCCAGATGGGCGAGGGTTTTGTAAGAGATGAGTCTTTCGATATACATCTGTCAGAGTTTGTAGAAACATCGCTGGAGGCCAGGAGCAGCAAAGCTGATGTGGGCAACCGAGACATCGCATCCAAACCCTTGCCAGATTTTTTGTAGGCGCTGTGGAACGCAAGAACCTATTCTTGAACGACCGCGCCAGTTAAGGCGCGGTTGTTTGTTCAAGGCAACTTCACCAGATGCAGCTTCCCATTTCAGAAATGGCGGAGCAAGATTGTGTTGTTGGGAAACAGTTACTTGCTCTTGTTGGCGATCACGATTTCGCTGCCCGGCTTGTACTTGATGGTGTATGACGCCGGAATGTCGATGGTCGTGCCTTTTTGAATATCTCGGCCTACGCTCTTTTTACGTAGAACTTTTTCAAAAACGCCGAAACCGCGGATTTCAATCCGAGTCCCATTAATCAGTGATCTGGTCATTTCTTCCAGAATCACATCAACAGCTTTCAGGGCTGTTACTCTTGGGATCTCCGCCTTGTTGGCTACCGCGTCTGCTATGTCAACTTTTATCATTTTAGCCTCCAGAGCTTTATTCTAACTTTGGCCAGGAATTTTTTCAATCTCTGAAACCGTCTCAGATCATTATTGTTGAATTAAACCACATTTTTAAGGCGATTTTCAAAAAAAGCGCGATTTTAATGTAAAAAATTGCTCCAAACGCCTCATTTCAGGCAGGGAACCCCCATTTCGGGCCAATTTTTCTAAAAATTTCTCATGGGAATCGCCTCCACACTGCTGTATTTGGACCGTTGGAACCGCGCTCATGCTACTTCATCTTGAGGCTGGTTGCGAAGTTGGCCAGGTCTGAAAAGGCCGTTTTCGGCGCTTTCAAGGCCTTAAACATGTTGCCCGCCACATCCAATACCTCTTTTGCTCTTTCACTTCCACCTTCGGATGCGAAGGCTTGCGCCGCTGTTTTCAGGTAACGGGACAATGCCAGATTGGTTGGGGCGCCTTCGCCGGTTTTGACCGATTTTTCCTTCAAGGATACGCCGAGCGCCTTTACCAATTTGCTTGCGCCTTCAAACCCTGGCATGTTTATTTTAGCCTTTCTCACGTCTTTGAACGGTCTGGCGTCTCTCAAGGCGTTGACCACTGAAATTTGTTTGCTCACAGCAGCTTGAGGCATTCGAGTTTTCACTTCTTCCAATACGCCCCTGGTTTTCGACATGGCGTCTATGCGCGAGCCTTCCACTCCAAGGTAGAGCCCGGTTTTGTTGTCGAAATAATCCGGCGCGAGGCGCTCCGCCTCTCTATCGGGCAAGAACACCCGAACCCGAACCAGGTTGGACCGCAGGGTTCGGCCGTCTGGGGAATGATAGAGGGCTTGAAATTCATAGGAGCCGGGCTCATCTACAAACCAATGTCTCAGGCCAAATGATGGAGATATTTCCTGGTAGATGGATTCCCCTGGCTCCAACATCTTCATGTCTCCCTGAACGCAGGTGTTGGTGAAATGCCGATAAACTTTAGGGAACCGATCGATTGGTCGGCGGACCAGGAGCTCCAAATTCCCAGCAGCGGGATGCAAGTCGGGATGAGCCTGAATGCTGTTTTCCGAGAGGTTTGTGAGGCGAACGTCTCCCGCGAGCTGCTCCATGAACTCCACGCATGGGGGCATCCAAAGGGTGAGCGAAACATCGTTTTCGGCACTGACTCGCTCGAAGGGCTTTTCGTCCAAATGGCCTGCAAACCCGAAACTTCGTCCTCCCATAACGACTTCCATGGTGTCGTTGTGACGCAAATGGGCCAGCTCTCCATGATCAAATTGAAACGAGAATTGAGACCAGAAATTTTGAGTCCCATTCCAGCCAGCAGGTCCAGCATATCCAAAAGGGAAAAGCTGGGGATAGTTCATCCAACTCAGAGAACCTGGGCGAGGCAATACGCCGTGGGTTTCGAAAATGCCTTTTTGAAACGCATGGAGCATGTTAAACGCATGACCCAGCTCGTGAACCATGGTGAACAGATATTCTCTGTTCCTCTCGTTTTCCGGGGCGTTGCGAATGGCGGGGTGATTATAAAAAACTGCGGCGCCCTGCCGAGGGTAATCATCGCCGCTATCGAACATAATGCCTAATGTGGAAGGACTGGCGTAACGGGTGGCCAGAAGCAGGTAGACCCGCCATTGCTGGTCTTCCTTATAATCTGAAAAGTGGTTTTCCATTGCGCCATGAAGCTCCTCGTCACTCCATAGCCCGTCCATTCCAGCCAGGTTAACCGGCACATTTGAGCCGCCCATATTGGTTTCCAGCGCTATGCCTGCATCTTTAAAGACGCTTTCCAGGGTCATGGGATTCGACTCAACGCCTTCTGGCGTATCGGGATGCTGATCGGGATGGAACGCTTCGGGCAGGGGAACGCCTTCCACCTGGTCCATTTCCAAGACGACCGTTCTGAAAAAATCCGATGTCTTCTGAAGCGTGAAAGTAAAAGCCGCGGCTACTTGTCTTCCCGAACCAGTCATCTGATAAAAGGTGTAATCGGCTCTCAAATCCCCTTGGGGTTTCATAAACAAATCCAAGCGAGCGAGGGGAATGGTTTTTTCCCGATAGATCTTGACCGGACAACGAAGCGCCAGCCGGTCCTGCTGCTTTTCCAAAGCGACGCCCGTGCTTTGAAAGGAGTGATGAAATTCGAAGTTCCCCGGCGTTGTGACGAGGGAGAAATCCCCGCTGATAATATCCAGGCTGTTTTCGGTACCCACGTCAATCCTTAGAGTTAAAGCACCCTGATCGCTTTGACCGCGATACTCTCCCGCAACGTCCGTCCGGTTCAATTGAATCATAAAAGGCCTCCTCTACTCACGTGGATAGGATTAACAGATTCCTCCATTATAACCTATAGACGGACCGCGATTCATTTTTTCAAAAAAAACCAAAGTATCGTAGGTGGGGGCGTCGATTCCCAGTGGGTGGAATCGGCGATTTTCGATCATCAACCTGCTGGGTTTAATTGGATTAAATATCTGTGGTTGTGCTTGAAGGGCCGGAATGTCAGTCTCCCCGGTATTATTGGCCTCCTGCGTGGGTTTTTTTCAGACTTTCATTTAGGAAGCGGATGCTCGCTTGAAGCACCTCGTCTTCACCGGCTCTCAGGCCTTTTAGGGTCATTTCCACCGGGATATCGGGCTGGATACCCTTTCTTTGAAGCTGACTTCCATCTGCATGGCGCACATCGTGGCCCGTAAATGTCACGGAAACCTGACCTGGCAGCGTGACCGACGTCACGTCTCCATTGGCTCCGGTTGTTGCTGAGCCTATAAATGTTACGTCACTTCCGGCGCTTTTCAGGAACAGGCATGTATGCTCGCTTTGGCTGATGGCCTCTGGATTGATCAAGACCGCTATTTTTCCCTTGTACAAAGTCTTGCCGCCTGCAGGCGTAAACTGAGTGAAGGCATAGGTGGGATGGACTTCTGGGTCTGGCTCCATCACCAGGGGGCGGCTAAATGAAGCCGCTGCCACAGGCTCCTCTGTAAGGTGGGGCGTGATGGACCATGCTGTGCCTTTGGGATAACCGCGAATATCGATGATCAGGCCAGGGGCGTCTTTAAACTGCTGGAACGCCGCATCTACCTCTTCTGGTTTTAGATAGTTCAAGTCCATGTACCCATAACCCGACTCCAGCAATTTGTAAGCGCCTTTTGATCGCTTCTTGCGGTAAGTGAAGTCTGCCTCGTATGGAGACGATGAACGGTTTAAGGATACTTCCCGCTTCTGGCCATCACTGCCTATAACCTCAATTTTTACAGTAGTTCCCATTTCGCCAGCCAGGAGCATGGAAGACATGCGACGATTCAGGGCTTGCTCCGTGGAA
>JBNKOV010000247.1:0-7342 GCA_050294955.1 Holophagae bacterium | reverse complement strand
GTGGTAGCAAAACCGGTCATCAACTGGTACAGCTTTGTTCTAACCGCCGATTCCTATAATTTCTTCCATAAGTACTGGTTTCCTGGCTTGCCCTGGGACCACGCTGAGCACTACCTGAAACGCTCGCCCCTTTCCCTGGTGGGCAATGTCACCACCCCAACCATGCTGCTGACGGGTGAAGCCGACTACCGAACGCCCATTTCTGAATCGGAGCAGTACTACCAGGCCCTGAAACTAAGGAAAGTGGAAGCAATGATGGTTCGCATACCCGATGCCTCCCATTCCATTGCCAGCCGGCCCAGCAACCTCATCAGCAAGGTGCTGCACGTCTTGAAATGGTTTGACGAACATCCCTGATCTCAGAGGGCCAGCGGGGTTAAAACAAAAGCTGGCCTTTATTCAGGGGCTTTCTGATGAGAGCTGTTCGACTTTTTTAAAATGCCGTCTTTAACCTTGTTCACAAACTCCATCTGGTCCATGCCTTCCAGCTCCAGAATTTTCAAGCCCACATGGTAGAGTCGGTTTTCCATGGGCCGGCAATGAACCACCTTGACGTGACAGAAGATCATGTTTTCCAACGTGGGAAACTCGAAATGCAGGCTTACCTTGCTATCGACCTCTAAAAACGAGGGGAACTCGCAAAGCATGCCTCCCGCGCTGATATCCAACAGAGCAATGGGCTCGGCGTCCCAATCCCGACTCCACCATACCAGGGCGTCAGTGGGGAAACGAATATATTGTCGTCTGCAATCGTGTCCGTCTGTCATGACCATCCTGCTTAATCAACCTACAGCCAATAATTAATGTTAATCATAACTCATGGCTGGCGGAAGACGATTTGCGCCAGAAACCATTCTCGCATAAAACAAGGTTGGACGATCTTGAAAGTTCTATTTTTTTTCCACCCTTTTACTTTACTTCAATCTTCAAAAAGCGAATGGACAAAGTTATCGGCATTAAAGGGCAGGAGATCATCCATTTGTTCTCCAACGCCAATGTACTGAATGGGTAGGTTCAATTCTTTTGCGATGGCAATGGCGATGCCGCCTTTGGCCGTTCCGTCCAACTTGGTGATGATGAGATCTGTAACGCCTACCTTGGAGACAAACTCTCGCGCCTGCATCAGGCCGTTTTGGCCGGTAACCGCATCTAGAATGAGCAATACGTTGTGGGGAGCGTTTTCATATGAGCGCCCGATGATGCGATAGATTTTATTGAGTTCGCTCATGAGATTGGGGTTGTTGTGGAGTCGGCCCGCCGTGTCGATTAACAGGACGTCGGCGCCGGTTTGCTTCACCCGCTCCAATGCGTCGAACACGACTGCGGCAGGATCTGTGCTGCCTTCTTTGAGAACAATATCCACCCCGGCCCGTTTCGCCCAAATGGCCAATTGCTCAACAGCGGCGGCTCTAAAGGTGTCTGCGGCGCAAACACAGACTTTTTTACCCTCGCTCTGAAGAAGGCGAGCAACCTTGCCAATGGTGGTGGTTTTTCCAACGCCGTTGACGCCTACAACCAGGAGTATGGTGGGTTGCTTGTCCAATTTAAAACCCTGGCTGGGAATGCTTTTGAGAATGTTCAGCAATTCCTGCTGAATGTGGTGCTTGAGTTCCTCGCCATTTTTAAGGGTCTTGCGGTCCACTTCCTTGCGGACCTTTTCGATGATGTCCAGGGAGGTTTGGACGCCAATATCGGAGCCAATCAGCATTTCTTCGATTTCTTCGAGCAGGTCTTCGTCAATTTTCCGGGTTCTCAGAAAGACGGCGCCCAAGCCGCCGAGAGAAGATCGCGTCTTTTTCAGGCCCGCTTTGAGTTTTGCGAAAAACCCTTTTTTGGCCGGCGCTTCGGCTTCGGGCTCAACGGGCGTCTCCACCACTTCTTGAGCAACCGGCTCTGCGGCAGGCGCATCCACGCGGTCTGGTTCTACGGTATCCTGAACGGGCTCTGCAGCGTCTACTGAGGGAGCATCTTCCACTGGCGCAGGCTGCTCTTCGGATTTTTTGAACTTGGAAAAGAAGCCCTTCTTCTTTTTGGGAACGTCTTCCTCATGTTGTTCTTTGTTCTTTTTTCCAAAGGAAAAAAAGCCTTTTTTGGGACCCATGGCCATGAATGCTCCTAACCTGAAATAACATTAAAACCGACGGGGAGCCGCGATCAGGCCCATGATCCCTATTTACAGGAACGCCGGTCCCACACATTCTAATCCAAATCATGAGCCCATGGAAGGTTTAGGGACTGAAAATACCATTAATGCATAAACCAGGCGGGAATTATCCAGCTTTCTGCGACCATCTCAACGATGAAAGCCGTCAAACCAGCGCAGTTTACACTCTACACGATCTCGCGATTGAACTTTTCCGCCAGTTCCAACAGGTGCTTTTGGATCTGTCCCCGAACGACCCGATTATTGCCGATGGCTGTAATGGAGTAGTCTTCCTCCAAGCGAACGGAAATAATGTAGTAGTCGCCATATCCGATTTCCATGGACTTGGGCGGGGAAACCGCTGGCCCGCAGTACTGGGTCATGAGTATGGGCATCTTGGCCCCGGCCAACTGGAGATGGAAAGGCTCTGCAATAGGCCCCTCGTAAAGAATGGCCTCACCATCGGGATCGACAAAGATGAGGCCTTCCAGGCTCTTATATTTTTTTAGGCTTTTTCTGAATTCTGCGTGAAAGTCCATTTAGTTCCGGGCTTCTCTCTGATATTTTTCAATGTAGCGGAGCATGTCCTGGGTGGGTTGATCTATATTTGGGGGAGGAAACAGGATAGAGACCTGGGCCAGATAGGACTTGGCCTCATCGAAGCGCTTCAGCTTGAACATGGCGCGTCCAATTTCGAAAAGCACCGTGGCGTTGTCGTTGTATCCGGGTTCCGCCTTCTGGTAGTAGAAAAGCGCTTTTGGAAAATCTTCCCGATCTCGATAAATATCGCCAATGGCCAGATAGGCGCGATAGAAGTCAGGGGAGAGCTGAACCACCCTTAAAAAGGCGGCGACGGCCTCGTCTCCCCTGCCCTGTTTGAGCCGGCACAAACCCAAATTGAAATAGGGAAACTCCGGCTGGGGATAACTCTTGTCCAAGATAACTTGCTTAAAATGACCCACGGCCTCTTCGTATTTCTCCAAATCCACAAAAACGCTGCCCAGCAGGTTGTGGGTCTCGGAAGAGTTGGGATTGATCACCAAAGCCTTTTCAAGGGCTGCTACTGCCTCGTCCAACTGTCCGTAGAGTGAATAGGCCATGCCCAGGCCATGGAAGTAACGCCAGTTGTTGTCGTCCATTTCAACGGCTTTCTTCAGGTGGTCAATTGCTCGAATGTACTCTTTATTGGAGATGTGGTTGATGCCAATTTTATAATTCTGCAGGGCTGCGCGATAATCGTATTCCTCTTGGGTCAGCTCTTTTTCCGGGGCCTTCTTGTCCGGTCCGCAGGCGGCGAGGAAGCCGGTAAGCAGAAGGAGGACGAGCGTCACATGGCGTTTCAGGGGGAAAAATCGATTTGTATGGGGCATGTCTCCACTCCGAGTAATTTATTTACGTTTAATGATCCGATAGACATGGGCTTCCTCGGCAATGCCTTTAAGCCGAATGGGACCGATCGCCTCACAGACAAAATGATCGGCCACCAATTTATAGGTGCTCTCACCCACCACCACGGTATTGGGCTTGCAAGCGGTGGACTCGATGCGCGACGCAATGTTCACGGTATTGCCCAGCACCGTGTACTCCATCCGCTTGATGGAGCCGATGTCCCCGGCAACCGCCCTTCCGGAATTAATGCCAATTCTTATGGAGAATTGGGATTCCTCATCGCGGGTTTTATTGAGGGCGTGCAGCCGGTCCATCATGTCCATGGCGGTGCAAACCGCTCTGTAGGCGTGATCTTCCATGAGATTCGGCGCCCCGAAAATGGCCATGATGGCGTCGCCGATATATTTGTCCAATGTACCTTCGTATTGGAAGATGACCTCGGTCATTTCCGAAAAATACTCATTGAGCAATTTGGCGATGCGATTTGGGGCCATGCGGCCCGACATAGGCGTGAAGCCAACAATATCGGTGAAAAGTACGGTGACGTCCCGCTCCTCGGCGTTCAGATGGAACTCCTCGGCCTGCTGGGTGTTTCCGCCAAGATTTTTTAAGATGCGGTCCACGATGGACGGGGAATGGTAACGCTCCAAACGTTGCCGGATGGAGGTTTCCCGCAGCACTTTTTCGTTTAATTGCGCCTGCTCAATTCCCACGGCGGCAAAGTTGGCCAACGCGGTTAACAGATCGAGATCGGTGGGTCCAAAAATGGCCGCCGATGTTGGGGAATCCAGGTAGATGATGCCAATGGTCTTCTTTTTGTGGAACAGAGGGACGCACATGGCCGACTTAATGCCAAGAAACCGGATGGATTCCCCAGCGGAAAAACGGGGATCGACCTGAGCGTCTGTGGTGAGGATGGCCATTTTATCGTTCAGCGCCTTGTTGGCGATGGTCTTGGAAATGTTTATCGCGTCTTTCTCACCGGGATCGCGATGCTTCACAACATGGGTTTGCAACACGCCATCTTCGTTGCGCAGCATGAGGCAGCCCCTGTCTGCAGGCAGGTTTTCAAAAATGAGGCCCATGAGTTTTTGGATGATCTCGTCTACCGATTTCACCGCAATCAAGGCCTTGGCCACCTCGATGACAACCGTGCGAATGCGCGTCACGTCGTCGGTAACGTTCTGGATGGGCGTGGCCTGTTGTTCTTTTTCTATCTTGGCCAGAATGTCCTGGACTTCGTTGGCCTCCCGGATAATGGTTCCGGCTTCTTCGTGCAATTGCTTGTCTTCCGACAGCAAAACCATCTCTTCGGTTTGGGATTGGCGGGATGACGCAGCCCCGTCTCGCTCGAATCGGACCAGAAACTCTGCAACAAGTATCTCGGCGCTGGGACCCAGCTCTTCCCGAGTCACATAGATATTGTTGACCCTGGTGCCGTTTTTTGAGTGCAGATCCTCAATGGCCACCTTGTCGCCATTTTGAATGATCTTACAGTGATGACGGGAGATGCCCGGCTGGGCCAGGATGAGGCCACAGTCAGGGGAGCGGCCCAGAATAAGCTCCTGTTGATGAACTTCTACCTTTTTTTCTTGACCGCCTTCACTAAACCGAAGGATATAAGGCATGTTCCAACCTCACCATGAATCAGGCTTATGCTAGCACAATTTGAAGGGCCTTGTCAGCAGGTGGGACGCGATTACCCTGATTTTTCAATCTATTTTTTTAAATCAGGCGATTTCAACCCCAGAAATGCGACGCCCTTGATGTATTTTACGAAAATGAACCCCATCAATCCAAAAGACCAGGCCCGGTAATAATCCGCTCACCGGCGAGAATGGCGCGCGCCTGGCGACTGGTCGCCAGAACGCGCAGATCAATTCCTGAAAACGCTACACTCGAAGGGTTTCCAAGCAATGTTTGATGATGTCTCCCGATTTCATGCCTTCTGCTTCGGCTTGGAAGGTAGGCATGATGCGGTGTACCAGAATGGGATGGGCCAAGAAGTCGATATCCTCTTTTTCTACGGCGTAACGCCCATCTAGCAGGGCGCGGGCCTTGCCCGCCAATATGAGGGATTGCGAGGCTCTTGGTCCCGCTCCCCATCGGATATTCTCCCTGGCGAAGGATGTGGAGTCTTCCTGGTTGGGTCTTGTGGAGCACACCAGGGACACTGCATAATTCACAACGGTTTCGCTCACGGGGATCTTGCGCACCAGGGCCTGATGCGCCAACAAGCGTTCTTTGCTGTAGGTGGGCTCAATCTTCTGTTGTTCCCGAGAGGTGGTGTTCATGACCATCTTGATTTCCTGCTCTCGGCTGGGATAGCCCACGTCGATGCGGAACAAGAAGCGGTCCAACTGAGCTTCCGGCAAGGGATAGGTGCCTTCCTGTTCAATGGGGTTCTGGGTCGCAAAAACCAGAAAACAATCGAGGTGATGGTTCACGCCGCCCACGGACACATGACGCTCCTGCATGCTCTGCAACAGGGCGGCCTGGGTTTTGGGAGTGGTCCGGTTGATTTCGTCGGCCAATAACAGGTTGGTGAACAAAGGACCGGGCATGAACTTGAAGGCCCTGCTCCCAGTTGTTTTATCTTCTTGGAGAATTTCGGTGCCAATCAGATCGCTGGGCATCATGTCGGGCGTGAACTGAACTCGGGTGAAGTCCAAGGAGGTAGCGTCGGCGAGGGAATGAACCAGAAGAGTTTTTGCCAGGCCGGGCACGCCCATGAGCAGTGAATGGGAGCTGGTGAACATGGAGATGATCATGAGATCGATCACCCGTTCTTGACCAATGACCACCTTGCCAACCTCTCGTTTGAGTTCTTCGTACCCGCGATGAACGTCGTCCACCTTCTCCTTGAACTCTTGAGAATCGATAACTGTTGAATCCAAAACCATGAAATCTCCTTACTTCACAAATAATCGAGGGATGGCCCTGCTGTTGGCCGCGCTTTAACTTTTTTCCTTGTCGTGCGCCTTCCTTGGCGCGGTCAGGGTCTCCAATATTTCTTTCGCTTGCGTCACCCCGGCTTCGGTTCCATTTTCTTTTTCCAAGCTGTAGAGCGACTGGAAGATTTCCGGATTGAAGGGGTTGATTCGGATGGCCCGTCTCAGAAGCGGTTCAGCCCGCGCCAGGTCGCCCATGGCCATGTAGGATCGGGCGCTGAAGACCAGCATGGTGACGTCGTTTTCTAAATCAAATATCTGTTTTTCAATAAGCTCTAAAACATCACCGGGTTTTGCCAGATTGTTATAGCAGCGAATCATGCGCAACACCATCTGTCTGCCCAGCTTCTTGCCCTCGACCTCGGCTTTCTGGTATTGCTTGAGCGCGGCTTCATAGCGGTTGCGCTCCAACAACAGATCACCCAATCGAACGTGCTTGCGAAGTCGGTCATCCTCCATATTGACGTCGTCAATTTTTTCGCCCACCTTATCGGCGTCAAGCAAGCTGACGCCCATTTCGCGGATCTGGTCGTGGGTCTGATAACCCTGGGTTTTCAACCAGGTCCGCCAGGACGATTCGAAGGCGGCGAAGTCCATGCCCAGATTCTGTTTCATAACCTCGTTCATATCGGGCGTATCATTAAGGCTGGTCACGATGTTATGGACGATATCCTCAGACTTTATCTCACAGAGATAGTCGATCATGGCGGTGGTCTGGGCATAGGCCTGCTGAGCGAGAGCCGCTGTGGGCAGCGCTGCAAACGAGGGCATCATCTGGTCTACAGTCAACAGGCTGTCCCCCTTGATTGCGGTCGCCAGACTGGTTTCCATGCCCGGATCGATGGGGTTCACACTATCG
>JBNKOV010000246.1:0-7354 GCA_050294955.1 Holophagae bacterium | reverse complement strand
AAGGCTGCGGCAGTTGTGTGAACCACGGTGTCAGTAGGATTCGGTCTTGTGACAATTCCAGGGGATTTTGGGGCAATGGGATTTGGGGTGTTGTAAGTAGCAGCAAGGCGATTGGAAGTTTGAGCGGCTCTGGTTCAGGTTCCAGCGGACCGCGAGGACATGGGCTTTTTTATAGATTCATTTTGTGTAATTGGAGGTCAAATTTGACCAGGTTTAAGGTTGTTGGGATCAGGAGGCGTGTCCATTCCCGGATTATTTGCGTTGGATGCCCAGGGCTGTTATTTTCTGGTGCAGGTAAGATCGGTTGATCTCTAATTGTTCGGCTACCTTCACATAGTTCCAGTCGGCGCGGATCAACATGGCCTGGATATAGGCGCGCTCGCAATGAGCCTTAAAGGTTTTTAAGGGCATGGGCGGGAGATGGTCCATTTGCAAGGGGTCGGCCTGTATCCTGTTTTCTTCCTTAAAGATATGTGGCGGAAGGCTCTCTTTTTGAATGGGGTCATCGCCAAAGATCACCAATCTTTCAGCCAGGTTCTTCAGCTCTCTTACATTGCCGGGCCATCGATAATTGCTGAGTTGTTCCATAACCTCAGGCGAGATTTCTTTCCTGGGAAGCTGTTGGCTCCGGCAAAAGTGATTCACAAACCAGGTTAACAGGAGAGGAATGTCCTCTCGGCGTTCCCTCAGAGGCGGCACCTGAATGGGGATGTTGGCGAGCCGGTAGAACAGGTCTTCTCGGAACGATTCCTCTCCCACCATGGTTTCCAGGTCCTTGTTGGTGGCGGCCAAAACCCGTACATCTACCTGGCGCTCCCGCTTATCTCCTATTCTACGCACCTTCCCGTCTTCTAAAACCCGGAGCAATCGGGCCTGGAGGTTATAATCCATGTCGCCAATTTCATCCAAGAACAGGGTGCCTCCATGGGCTTCTTCAAACAGGCCCTGCTTGTCTCCGCGAGCATCTGTAAAAGCGCCTCGCACGTGGCCGAACAACTCGTCTTCAATCAAATTGGCTGGAAATGCGGCGCAGTTAATCTTTACGAAGGGCCTGTTGCGGCGTTTACTGCCGTAGTGGATGGCCGATGCGACCAGCTCTTTTCCCACCCCGCTTTCGCCCGTGATGAGGACGCGGCTGTTGGTGGGCGCTACTTTTTCAATAAACGCCAATATGCGCTGAGTTGCTGGGGCGTCGCCAATTAGGGTTTGCCCCCGAACCAACTGCTGCTCCAACTGAGCGACCTTTTCTTGGAGAGATATTTTCTCCAAGCAATTTCGAACGGCATAAATGAGCCGTTCATCCGAGAAGGGTTTCTCGATGAAATCCTGAACGCCCATGCGCATGGCCTCCAGAGCCTCGGAAATGGTGGCCTCGCCGCTAACTACAATAATGGGAGGCAGGGGGCCGCTGGACCATTTGTGGATGAGTTCCAAGCCGCTCATGCCCTTCAGGCGAATATCCAAAAGCAGCAATTGA
Source organism: Holophagae bacterium (assembly GCA_050294955.1). Taxonomy (GTDB): domain Bacteria; phylum Acidobacteriota; class Holophagae; order Acanthopleuribacterales; family Acanthopleuribacteraceae; genus JBNKOV01. The sequence continues at coordinate 5,877 of JBNKOV010000246.1, read as the reverse complement.
GGCCGCTCTTGTTCCGCCCGGATCATGACTGCTTCGGCTGAGGGGAAACCTGTCACATCGTAGTTGTCCTCCTCTCGTAAAAGAGATACCACATGGGCCTGAATTTTGGGATTGTCTTCTACTACCCAGATCGTGGTCATGGTGTTGACTCTCCTTTCTTGAAACTAAGCATAAACGAAGCGCCTGTACTGTCTTGCAGCTCCAGGTCGCCGCCGTGGTCCAGCATGATTTTTTTGGAAATAGCCAAACCTAAACCCAGGCCTTCTCCCGGTCCACTGGTAATGTAGGGGTCGAAAAGCCGGCCTTTCATTGCTGGATCAACTCCCGGCCCGGTGTCCTGCACGGTAAGGGTGATGGTTTCCAGTTCTTCTGCGATGGAAAAGCGGACGATTCCTTCATGGCCCTCTAACGCCTTCGCGCTGTTGTTGCACAGGTTAACCAACACCTGCCTGATGAGACGGCGGTCTAAGGCGACCTGCTTTTCTTCGGAAGGCGCCAACTCCAATCTGACGCCCGGCCAGGCCTGGGCGTAGAGTTCGGTGAATTCTTGAAGGTAGGCGCGAAGGTTGGCGTCTTTGAGCTTGGGTTTGCCTATTTTGGCAAATGAAGTGTACTGGTCGGTGAACCGGGAGAGCTGGTCCAATTCTTCTTGTATACTGCGTTCTCCTTCCTGAAGAAATGCGGGCTCGTCCTCCAAGCGTTTATAAACCGACTTAATCAACTTCTTCACTTCCAAGCGAATGGTTGTAAGCGGCGTTCTGATTTCATGAGCGATTCGCCTGCTGGACTCCTGCCAGGACTCCAGGTTCTCCAAATACTTCAGCCTTTGACGATGGTGTGACATGGCTCCCGCCGTCTTGTGGATCATCAGGTCAATTCTGCCGATAAGGTCTTTATCTTGAGTAGGCGGTGAAAGATCTGCGTCTCCAACCGCTAACTTTTGCAGATTCTCGCCCAACCTGGACAGTCGGCGTTCCATTATCCGCCGTTCAAACAGATGGTAGAAAAACAGGACAGCGAGAAGCGAGGCAAAAACCAGCAACAGAGACAGGTTGTAGCGCATGTTCACTTTTTTCCTGTTGGCCTGCATGACCTCTAGATGGGCTAACAAAGCCTGGCTTTTCTCAAAATGATCTTTATAGGCGGCCTCGTTGGATGGGTCAAGCGTTGCCAGCGCCCGGCTCTGTTGGATGGAACTCACTAAAATTTCGTTCATTTCCTCATCCAAGGCGAGCTTGATCCACGGGCTTGCCAGTTGGTTTTGGGAGAGCAGGAAGAAAACGATGCAAAGGCAGCTTATGATGATGGATCCCAAGAGGTTGCGTTTCATTTCAGTTACTCCCCTCCAATTGCCATTTCCACCGGTAAGTTCTCACGGCTCCCGCATTGATGCCGGTTGTCAGGAGAACTTCAAAGATGCCCTGGGCCTCCGATTCTCCTGTGGCGTTCCGTTCTCGGGCTTCCGTGAGCGAGCCGCGATCCCCAGCCGCTGGCGTCTTTAGCTTGCCTGCAAACCAGGCCTGGGTTCTGCCCGCCTCCTGTTGAGAGAACGGGATAATGCGGCATTTTGTTCTTATCTTAACCAGGCCGTCCGGTTCCTTTAATGAGGCAATGAGTATGGGTGTTTTCAAGAACCAGGCGGCCATGCCTTCCAAATCAGCAAAATGGTTGACGGCAATCTCCTGGCGAGCGTTGACCATTTGGACAAGCAGTCGTTCTTCCCAAACCTCAAACCGCACAGTAATGTAGCAGTGATGTGTTTGAACCTCACCTGCGGTTTTCAAAGCCGTTTCCAGTTCTATGGTGGTGGTGAGGCCGGAAAAGAGTCTCCTCTTAAAATGCGCGTCTTCCAAGATCTCTTTGGGAAGATACAGCATGACGTCTTTCCCTTCTCTGGCCAGTTGCGGCTGGCCATTTGGCATGAAGAGTATGAACGTCAGGAGAAGCGCAGTCATCTCAGGCGTTTCTCCCTGCCAGACGTATCTGATTGCATGTTGATGTCTACATCTATTTTCTGATAGCGAAACCCTGCGCGCATCAAACCCCATGCATTGCGGAAAACCAAACCGGCGTGGATGGTCTGGGTTTCTTCGGCGCCAAATTTGTCGGATCGGTTGTTGAGCAGGGCGTAGGACTCCAAACGCAACTCGCCATTGGCCGCTGCTGAACCCCAGATTTTGTAGTTAACGCCCGTTTGAAGTTGGTAATGGGTCTGATCGGGGTTTCGAATGAATTGACCCTTCTCATCGATTCTCTCTCGCAAAAGGCCTCTGGCATGACCGGAGAACTGGCTGGTGAAGGCGTGGTAGATGGTTAGTTCAACCCGCGCGTCCAGAGCCTTTACGGTAAAGGTATCATGGGTTGGGCTGGCTTCGGCAACCTGGTCGAAGAACACGGGGAACTGAGATTTCACCCTTCCGAAATCCAACCCGCCTTCCAGGCGAAGACCCCGGGTTGGCAGGGCCAGGTCGTCGGTTGTGTCGTAGTACCAGCCCAGATTGGCTCGGAACCGGTTTTCCTTCACATCGTCTGTCTCAATACTTTTGGGAAAGGCAAGCTCTGTGTCGTAATAATCAAGGGTTAGGGTCAGCCATTGGGTTCGATGACCAAAGGGTTGTGCAAGAGTAAGGGTTGTCGCCGGGGAACGGTTCTCTCTAACGAGAACCTGGCCATCGGAATATGGGTCGAAAACTCGATCTTCCAAACTGTCCCTTAGCTGAACATTCAAATTGAGGAATAACCCGTGACCCAACAGATTGTAGTGGTTGTAGCCCAAGTCAACGGGGTTGCCGGGGGAAAAGTCAAGGCCGTCGTCTCCATGTTCTAGACTTGTGGCCGCATAGAGGAACCCATGGGCGTGGGCGAACCATCTTGCGCCAATAGACCAGTTTCCCATGGTGTCTGCGGAGGTGTCTTCCTTAGATCCTGGGCCGCGAGGCGGCAGCGGGTTGGGGAGGTCCCTTTCTCTTGCGCTGAACTGGTAGTGGTGGAATAAGGGCTTGTGCTCCCAGACCTGGATCTCCAGCGTGTAGGTTCCTCGCACCGTCCCTTTTTTCAGGGAAAAGTCGGCATGCAATACAAAGGGCAATCTGGCGATGCGGCCTCTAGCGCGAATGAGATCCGATTCCGTGTAGGTGGCGCCAATTTCCAATCCCGATTCAGACTGGACAAGGGTTTCAGATACCCAACGGGCTCCGATTACCTGAATGTCGGTAATGGGGAATTGGGGAACTGCTGGGGCAGTGTCCGAAATAAAAATAAGTCCGATGAGAAAAACAGCCATAAAACCTACTTCCACCTGATGGGCGATGATCTCTTATTTTTGGCGTGGGGTCAACACGCCATTTACATGTAGAGCAAGTTGAGGGCCGGTTTTTCCCGAATTTCCCCGGCATGGGCAATGCATTGAAACCTAGTCCTTTGGCCAGGCGCGGCCCGATAATTGAAGAAAAAGGGCGTTCCAAGGTGGTTAGGAATAACTAACTGACGGGTTGGGCGAGTAGATAAAGCTAACCCCTGTTTTTCGCTGATTTGGGGTTTCTGGATAGGGAAACCCCTGTGGTGTATGCGTTAAAACGGGATTTGGCGACGCCTCCGTTCCCTGGCATCAGTCTTGCCTTGTTTTATGATCATCCCCTGTAATCGGGGCGCAAAAATTCCCGAGAGGTGTATACATGAAAAAAGCAATATTCTGTTCCGCGTTCCTCCTGTTTCTGACGGGTCTCTCTTTAGCAGCAGAGCCGGTGGAAGCAATACGAACCCTGAGCGTGGTTGGGGTGGGCGATATCAAGATGACGCCGGATGTGGCGCGCATCGCCTTCACCATTGAGGCCGAATCCAAGGACGCGGCGGCGGCAGTTGCTCAAAACGACGCCCAAACCGCACGGATGTTGGGCTCACTCAGCCGTTTTGAAGTGCCTGACTCAGACGTGAAAACAACGGGTTACACCATTTACCCCTACACCAAGAGAGATCCGGAAAACTACAACCGCATTTTGGGAACCTTTTTCCGGGTAACTCATAATTTAACTGTCACTTTGCGCAATCTTAGCCTATTGGGCGATGTCATGTCCGAGGCCACCTCTCTAGAATCGGAAACGTCGTTCCACGTGAGCCTGGATGTGGGCGACAAAAGCGGCGCCCATGCTGCGGCTCTTGCAAGCGCAGTAGCGGACGCGAGGAACAAGGCGGCGATCATGGCGGCGGCCGAGGGCAGGGAAGTGGGCGAGGTTCTTTCAATGAACAGCAATCTTTCCGAAGTTGTGGCGACTCAAACCGATGGACGAGAGGCGTTTGCAGATACGTCTATCGCGCCAGGCCAGACCAGTATTGGCGTTCGCGTGAACGTGGTGTTTGAGCTGAAATAAGTTTTTTTAACCGATGTTGCATGGACGGTGCGTTGTGTTCCTCTGCGCCATTGGTTTACCTCCCAGTCTTCGGGGCGGCTGCGCTTTTGGGAGCGCATGTCGCCTTTTTTTATGGGTTAATCTAAAAAAAAGTCCAATCTTGGGGCTGGTTCTGCTAGGCTAGAATGCTTTAGGGAATCCGGCTGGTACGGTCGGAATGGGACGATAGAGATAGCATTATGGCAAAGAAGAAACGAGCCGCAAAAGGCACAACCCAAAGGTCCGGAACTAGCGCGCCTCAGAAGAGCGGGGCCAAAAAGCGTGGCGCCTCCAAGCGTTGGATGACCCTTGTTGGCGGCATGGCCTGTATTTTCGCTCTTGTTTTACTGGCCTGGCCAGAAAAGACCAAACCCAGAGGCCCCATTGAATATCAATGGAAACTGGTGAATAAGTTTCCCCATGATCGGGGCGCCTATACCCAGGGTCTCTTTTTCAAAGACGGCGTTTTCTTCGAGAGTACGGGCAGTTTGGGTCAGTCGAGCGTGAGAAAGGTGGACCCTGAAACCGGTTCCATTCTGAACATCCGCCAGATGGAAGACACCTATTTTGGCGAAGGACTTGCTCATTATAAAGGGGTTCTCTGGCAGATTACCTGGCAGAATCAGGAAGCCATTGTCTACGACAGCGCAACCCTGGAGCCCATTCGAACCTACGATTACCAGGGCGAGGGATGGGGATTGACCACGGATGACAAGCATCTGATTATGAGTGACGGCAGTAATGAGCTGCAGTTTCGCGATCCCAAAAATTTTGAGTTGTTGAAAACTCTGAAGGTTACGGCTCCCTGGCCGGTGACCAACCTCAATGAGTTGGAATATATCGACGGTGAAATCTGGGCGAATGTCTATCAGACCAATCTGGTCCTGCGCATATCGCCTGATACGGGAAAGGTGCTGGGGCGAATCAACTTCTCCGGCATTCTTGACGCCTCCGACAGGCACGGCGGCGAGGACGTGCTCAACGGCATTGCCTGGGATCCGGAGAAGCGACGGATCTTTATTACCGGTAAGTATTATGCTCGGGTGTATGAAGTTGCATTGGAGGAGAAATGACCGATTTTTATGCACACCAGACAAAAGGCAAGATCCTTTTCTCTGTCATCGCCCTTGCAGGATTGGCGATTTGCCAATTGGGAAGCTATCTTATTGAAACTCATACTATTCGCAATGCGCCCATTAAGGTCTTCGATTTTCTGTACATCACGCATGTTCGCAATTTGGGCGGCATTTTTGGCATCTTTCAAGGCAAGGGCTGGGTTTTTGCCATTGTGTCTATCCTACTGATCGCCGCGCTTACCATTTATGTCTATCGTTCTCATTTTCACACCATGGAATACGTGTTGTTTGGCATGATTGTGGCCGGTGGGTCCAGTAATATCATGGACCGCATTGTGTATGGCTCTGTCATTGATTTTATTGATGTTCGGGGGATTTCTTTTTGGCAGTACATCTTCAATACGGCAGATGTGTTA
>JBNKOV010000245.1:0-7361 GCA_050294955.1 Holophagae bacterium | reverse complement strand
GGAATTGTAGAAACCCCAGAAAAAGGAAACTAAATTTTGTTGCAATCCTTGTAGGAAGATCTACCAGAGAACTTGACCACTCTGTTATTTTTACAATAATATTCTGTATAAATTTCCAAGAAGCCAAAGCTTGTTTAAATCATTTAAAAATCCATGCACTTGAACTTTGCATGCATCATCATCTCGTGTCCAATTGCTATTATAAAATAGCACATCATTTGTTGACTGTACAGAATTATAGTTATGATTTAATCTCTACTTTTCAATCATTAAATCATTAGAGATTACTCCATCTTAGAAAAATGCCCATTTTGTTTTAACATTCCTTGGCATGGTCAGAACTTGACAGGACCCGGATTCGTACTTATAGTTACTATGTCGGATTTTTTCCGGATTGTGGTGCAGCATATGAAGTGGATGATTGTTTTGGTTCTTTTGGGGAAAGCATGGGCAGGCGCTTTGTGCTGCTGCTCTTTTGCCATGCCTCAAGATACGCCTTCCTGTCATCAGACCGCGAGCTGCCATCAAAGCAATTCCGGCGATCAGGATATTATCCGAAAAATCTGCGATTGTGAAGCGGAATCCAATGAAATCGCAGCGGCGGTTCCTGCCGCTTCTGGCGAACTTCATATCCCCGTTTTTTCCTCCATATCGTCCACAACCCACAGCATTTATGGCAAAGTGAAAGCGGTTGCCCAAGCTGTTGCTTTGGAATATGGCCGGGGTCATGGGCCGCCGCCTTCACCCAGTGTCTTGTCCCGCTTTATTATTTGATACCCTTTCACCCTAATCCTCATCGCCGAGACGGTCTGCGATTGTAGTAGAGCGATCTCTAATGGTATGTTTAGGTTAAGGTGAAGGAGTTCAAATGAAATATGTGGTATTTCTTCTAACCGGTTTGGTGGTTGCGGTTGGGTCTGTTCAGGCTCAAACCGAGGCGACGCTGCACTCCAAATCCGGTTTAAGCGATTATCTGCGTTACCTGGACGCGCACAATCCGGTGCTAAAACAGGAAGCTCATAAGATTGAGGCTGCAAAGGCGGCTATCGATTCGGCGGGCGCTCTGCCCGATCCATCACTGAACCTGGGTATTTTTGCTCAAGAGGTGGAGACCCGTGTGGGTCCACAAAAGCAGAAGTTGGGTGTCAGTCAAATGTTGCCCTGGCGGGGGAAGCGATCCCTGCAAACCCGCCTTGCGGAAGAAGAGGCCTGGCGAACCCATGAACAGAGGGAAGCGCAGCGTCTGGAGCTTCATTTCCAGTTCAAGAATCTCTACGCGGATTATTTCTTTATTGGCAAGGCCCTTGTCATTAATCAGGAACACCTCGTGTTATTGGAGAATCTAGAGAAGGTTGTGGACACTAAATATCGTTCGGGTGAGACGGGCTACGCTAATCTGGTTCGGATCGATATGGAGATGGACCGCTTTAGGGATCGCATCGCAACTCTCAAGGATCTGGCGCAACCTACTCGGGCTGCTATGAATGCGATGTTGAATCGCGAGCCAGAGGCGCCCATCGCCTATCCCCAAATGTTGCACGACGCGGTTGAAAGCGATTGGCTGCTGAAAGCGGAATCGGTTATTGTGGAAAGTCTTGAGAAGACGAACCCGAGAATGCGCGCTTCACATCATGCTATTAATAAAGCAGATACTGCAAGAAGTCAGGCGGCTTTGAACCGCAAGCCCGATTTCAAACTTGGCGTGGATTGGATTAATACGGGCTCGGCCATTATGCCGGGGGTTTCCGAGAGCGGCAAGGATCCCCTTGTTTTCAGCGTTGGCGTGAATATTCCCTGGAACAAGCGTAAGTACAACGCATTAGAGCGGGTTGCGGGTGAGCAATACCTGGCTTCGGTGGAGGCTCAAAACCATCTTGGCAATGAGTTGGCCGCTCAATTGAAGCGGGCCTTTTTTGATTACCGTGACGCCCTTCGCAAGATTGAACTCTATCGGGATACGGTGATTCCCAAGGCCAAAGAATCACTTTCGGTGATCATCATGGCGTTTGAGCATGATGTGTCGGCTTATCTGGATGTGATTGACGCGGAGCAGACGTTGCTTGAGTTTGCGCTTTCCATGAATCAGGCTATGGCGGGACGAACCCGAGCCCTGGCCAGAATTGAGCTGATTTCCGGGGCGCCTATTCCCCTCAACAGCTCAGGCCATGGGCATTAGGAGGAAGGCCATGTTGGAAAAATTGAAAAAGTTCAAGAGTCTAATCTGGGTGGTTTTAATTGGTTTGGGTTTCTATCTGGGCCTTCGCGTAGGCGGCCCTGCCGAGGCGCCTGCTCATGATCATGATTCAACATCAGCGACGGCTGAAGCTGTGGAAGAAATATGGACTTGCTCCATGCATCCACAAGTTCGCAATCCGGGACCGGGCCTCTGTCCTCTCTGCGGCATGGATCTGATTCCCGCTACTGCTGATGAATTGGGTCCCTGGCAGTTGAAGTTAACGGAACACGCCAGGATGTTGGCCGATATTGAAACGGCTCCCGTGAAACGGGAATTTGTGGCTCGGGAGATCCGCATGGTCGGCAAGGTGGAGTACGACGAAAAGAAGGTGGGTGTTATTTCGGCCTGGACTGGTGGCCGCGTTGACCGCCTCTATGTAGATTTTACGGGGATGATGGTTCATAAAGACGACCATCTTGTAGATGTCTACAGTCCCAATCTGCTTACAGCTCAACAAGAGTTACTCTCTGCATCCGAAGCATTTAGGAACGGTTTGCGAACCGGCTCCAATGTGCAATCCACCAGGAAGAGGATGATGGCCACTCGTGAAAAACTTCGGTTGCTTGGGCTAACTCAGGAACAAATCACCGCCATTGAAACCAGGGGCGCGCCCTCCGATCAACTCACCATCTTCTCTCACTTAGAAGGGGTCGTAATCAAGAAACACGTGGTATTGGGTCAGTACATCAAAGCGGGAGATCCCATCTACACCGTGGCCGATCTTTCCCGGGTTTGGATTAAACTGGACGCTTATGAAGACGACATTCCATGGCTCCGTTACGCACAAACCGTTGAATTTCAAGCACATGCTTGGCCAGGAGAAACTTTTGAGGGAAAGGTGGTCTTCATCGATCCCGTGTTGAACCCCGAGACTAGAACCGTCAAAGTACGTCTCAACGTAGACAACCCCGACGGCAAATTGAAGCCAGACATGTTCGTGAGAGCCACCCTCTACGCCAAAGTAGGATCCGAAGGATTCGCCGTAGACGCCTCCCTGGAAGGAAAGTGGCTCTGCCGCATGCATCCTGAAATCGTAAAAGATAGCCAGGGCCAGTGCGATATTTGCGGAATGGAACTCACCCCTGCCGAAGAATTGGGACTTGTGCATGGAGAAAACGACACAGCCCCGCTCATCATCCCCGCCTCAGCCCCGCTCCTCACAGGAGAACGGGCCATCGTATACGTCGAAGTACCCGGAAAAGACGGCGTCTTTGAAGGACGGGAAGTGGTATTGGGCGCCCGCGCAGGGGATGTCTATGTGGTAAAAGAAGGCCTGGAAGAAGGCGAACAGGTTGTTATAAACGGCAACTTCAAAATAGACAGTGAATTACAGATACGGGCCAAAAACAGCATGATGTATCATGGCGGATCGGAGAACCCCGCCGGTGAAGAGAAAACCACGCTTATTGATCCAGGCTTTGGTCCGGCTCTCGCCAATCTTTACCAAGCCTATTTCCAGTTGCAGGAAGCGCTCAGCCTGGACAAAGCTAAAGACGCAAAGGCAGCGGGATTGAAAATGGAAGGGGCGCTCAAATCTATTGAAACACAGGATTTGAACGCCAGAGCCCTCAGCGTTTGGAGCAAAGAGTCCGAGGGGCTGGCTGCTGAATTGGAAGCCTTCCAAAAAACGGCGGACATTGCCAGCGCTCGTACAGCATTTGAGCCGCTCTCGTCCCGCATATACAGCTTGCTCCAACAGTTTGGCGCAAGTGAAATCACCTATCGTTTCCACTGCCCCATGGCCTTCGACAATAAAGGCGCCTATTGGCTGCAAAACAACGATCAGCTAGCCAACCCCTATTATGGCAGCGCTATGTACCGTTGCGGCTCTCAGGTAGAAACCCTCGGCGGCGAGGAGGGTCATCAGCATCATGACTGACATTCAAAAACCCAACCCTCGCACGTTCATTGAAAAACTCATCTGGTTTTTCATGGACAACCCCGTCATTGTAACCGTCGTTATGTTGCTCTTCGTTGGATGGGGCGTATTGGTAGCGCCCTTTGATTGGGAAATTGACGGCGTTGAACGAGACCCTGTTCCCGTAGACGCCATCCCCGATATTGGCGAGAACCAGCAAATTGTATTCACCCAGTGGATGGGGCGTTCGCCCCAAGACATTGAAGACCAGATCACCTACCCTCTCACCGCGGCGCTCATGGGCGTCCCGGGCGTTCAAACCGTTCGAAGCCACTCTTTTTTCGGGTTTTCCAGCATCTACCTTATCTTCGAAGAGGGTGTTGATTTTTATTGGTCCCGTTCTCGAATCCTGGAAAAACTGAACTCTCTTCCCTCGGGCACCTTGCCCAATGGCGTTCAGCCCGCGCTGGGTCCAGACGCCACTGCTTTGGGCCAGATATTCTGGTACACGCTAGAAGGCGCCGACCGGGACGGCAACCCAACCGGCGGCTGGGATCCTCAGGAATTACGCGCCGTTCAAGACTGGCAGGTTCGGTACGCCCTATTGTCCGCCGACGGCGTCAGCGAGGTCGCTTCCATCGGGGGTCACGTCAAAGAGTACCAGGTAGACGTAGATCCAGACGCCATGTTGGCCCACGACATCAGCCTGGATCAGGTCTTCCAAGCTGTGCGCATGGCAAACCTGGACGTTGGGGCCAGGAACATTGAAATCAATAACGTAGAGTACTTTATACGGGGTTTGGGGTTCATAAAGGGCATCGAAGACATCGAGTACAGCGTGATCAAGGTAAACGATCATGTGCCCATCTATGTACGCGATGTGGCCCGCGTGAGTCTCGGTCCGGCCCAGCGTCGTGGCGCTCTAGATAAAGGCGGTTCCGAAGTGGTTGGCGGCGTGGTGGTTGCCCGCTATGGTGAAAACCCGTTGGCAGTCATCAAGGCTGTTGAAAAGAAAATCGCCAACATAGCCCCCGGCCTCCCTCGAAAAACCCTGGCCAATGGGGTTGAATCTCAAGTAACCATTGTCCCCTTCTACAACCGCACCCATCTCATTGGCGAGACCTTGGAGACGCTGAACACCGCCTTGTCACACGAGATTTTGGTCACCATCATCGTGGTGTTGCTTATGGTCATGCACCTGCGCAGCTCCCTGCTCATTTCCGGGTTGCTGCCGCTCTCCGTGCTCATGACCTTCATCGCCATGAAACAGTTCGGGGTAGACGCCAATATTGTGGCCCTTTCCGGGCATCGCCATCGCCATCGGGACCATGGTGGACATGGGCATCGTGATCGTAGAGAACATCCTGAAACATCTCGACAGGGCAGACGGCTCAGTTCCGGCGCTTCACGTGGTGTATGAAGCAACCAGAGAAGTGGGCGGCGCCGTGTTAACCGCAGTCGCCACAACGGTTCTCAGTTTCCTGCCCGTCTTCACCATGGAAGCCGCCGAGGGTCGGCTCTTCCGGCCCCTGGCCTTTACCAAAACCTTCGCGCTGATGGCGGCGATAATTGTGTCTCTCACCATTCTGCCGGCCTTCGCGGCGTTGCTCTTTTCCCGGAAAGATCAGGAAAAGAAGGCGATGGTGAAGAAGATCATCGGCGCTGTGGCTGGAGTTCTCTCTGGGGGGATCGGCTTTTGGGTCCACTGGCTGCTGGGCCTGTGCATTTTGGCGTGGGCCGCGTTTCGCGCCTTCGAACATCTCATCGATGAACGCTGGAAGACCTATATTTACAGGTCTGTAAATGTGGTCGCCATTCTCGTGGTGGGCTATTTGTTAACCCATGAATGGATGCCGTTGGGGCCTCAAAAGGGCGTGTGGGTGAACTATGTGTTTGTGGCCATGATGGTGGGCAGCGTTCTGGCTTTCTTCCAGTTCTTTCAATGGACCTATCCCAAAATCTTGGGTTGGGCCTTGGACCACCGTTACCTGTTCCTCTGCCTTCCTTTGATTATTGTAACTATTGGTCTTACGGCATGGTTGGGATTTGAGAAAACCTTCTCGTGGCTTCCTCAGGGGTTGCGAGAGTCCTCAGTGGCGTCGGCCTTGGGCAAACGGTTCCCCGCCATGGGGCGCGAGTTCATGCCTTCCCTGGACGAAGGCGCCTTCCTCTACATGCCCACCACGGCAGTTCACGCCTCCATCGATGAGGTTCTGGATGTCATGAGCAAGCAGGACATGGGGTTCAGCGCCATACCCGAAGTGGATCAGGCCGTGGGCAAGCTAGGCCGCGCGGAGACGCCCCTGGATCCAGCGCCGGTTTCCATGATCGAAACCATCATCAACTACAAGTCGGAATTTGTAACCAGCGAGAATGGCAAACTTCTGGCTTTTCAATATGATGGGGATGAAACCGATCTGTTCCGCAACGCAGAGGGTCAACCTGTTTCCGCTCCGGACGGTCAGCCCTATGTGGTTCAAGGCAAGTTCATGCGAGACGATCAGAACCGGCTGATTCCAGACGAAAACGGCATGCCGTTTCGCCAGTGGCGAGCGCCCTTAGATCCGGATCTGAACCCAGGTCGCAAGGCCTGGAGCGGAATTGCAAGCGCCGATGATATCTGGAAGGAAATCGTACATGCCGGATCCGTTCCGGGCGCCACCGCCGCTCCCAAACTCCAGCCCATCGCCACCAGAATTGTCATGTTGCAAACCGGCATGCGGGCGCCAATTGGCGTAAAGGTTAAGGGCAACGATTTGGCTTCGGTTGAGGCGGCCGGCTTGCAGATCGAGCGGTTCTTGAAGGAGGTTCCCTCCGTAGACGCATCCAAGGTCTTTGCGGATCGCATTATCGGCAAGCCCTACCTGGAAATTGAAATCAACCGCAAGGCCATCGCTCGATATGGCATTCGGTTGGAAAAAGTTCAGGAAGTGATCGAGGTCGCCATTGGAGGCAAAGGCATTACCTCCACAGTAGAGGGTCGCGAACGCTATCAGGTGCGGGTGCGATACCCCAGGGAACGGCGTGACGATCCGGAAAAGTTGAGCCGTGTTCTGGTGAAGGCCATGGACGGCGCTCAAGTTCCACTATCGCAATTGGCTAAAATCAACTATGTTCGCGGTCCCCAGGTCATCAAAAGCGAAGACACTTTCCTGGTAGGCTATGTAATTTTCGACAAAAAACCAGAATATGCCGAAGGTGACGTTGTTGAGAATGCCCAGGCTTACCTGAACAATAAAATTGACAAGGGCGAATTTGTATTGCCTG
>JBNKOV010000244.1:0-7367 GCA_050294955.1 Holophagae bacterium | reverse complement strand
CAAAACGCTTCGTAAAGAACAGGTACTTGAAAACTTTCTCTTATCTGAATATGAACAGAGGATTGCTGAGCATGGGTTCTTAAAGTCTAAAGGCATGGAGGAGAGAATCATCGATCTTTACAAGGATTGGTGCCCCGATGCCGCACCAAGTTGGGAATATAAAGTACCCAATCCCATTGACAACAAACCTATTTCCACATGGAAAGGGGAGTAGATCCCTATGATGGTCCTGCCATTTCATGCTAGTATTCAAGCATTGGAGTTTTGTGGGGAGCTGTGACTTGAAACGCATCCTGAAATGGTTTGGATCCTTTGCTGTTCTCTTATTACTGGTGTTTTTGGGTTTTACCCTGGTGGGAATGAAGCGGTTGAAAGCCTATAGGAGTGAGTTGGCCATTTTAGAAGAGCAGGCCAGGGCCTCTGGCATGGAAGCCCAAAAACTGCTGGAGTCCGGTGATTATGACCTGAAAGTGGTTTTGAGAGAGCGCCTTTTGCAGAAAGTTCTTGCGGAATTGGAAGGTGTGGAGAATACCTCCTCCAAAGGAAACCGCATTGTACTGCGCAAGGTCAACCTGAAGATGGCCGAGGGTTTTGTGAAGTTGGAGGCCGAGGCCGATTTTTTCTGGCGGCTGGGCTGGTATCGGGGACCCGTAAAGGCCAGCTATTTCGGGTTCACTCGGCTCCTGGATGATGGGCGTTGCCAATTGGATTTGAGGATCGCTGAAGCGCATCCTATGAATAATACCTTGCTCAACGGCCCCTGGCTTGAATCCTGGCTGGTTCTCAAGTTACAGAGAAAACTCAAGTTCCCCGATTTCACTTTGCCGCTAAGTTTGAAACGGGATTTTAATATCCCCGATGTTGTGAAGCAATTGAAGCAAAACAGTCTCACGGTTACGGTTCCTGGCCGGCAGCTCCCCATCCATTTGGAAAACCCCAGGGTGCTTGTAACCCCCGACGCCTTAACCCTGTTGGTTGAGGAGGTTGCTTTTGAAGAGGTTGGTGACTTGGACGAGGAGCCAGCCATGCCAATGGCCGCGTCTCAGGCGGACTTGACGGCCTCAATGCGTTTTTCACTACTCGAAGATACTCTTGAGAGGGCGATATCACCGGACAAAGACGTCTTGTTATCAGCCGAATTTGTACCAGACGTTTGGAATAAGAAGACACGGGTGCTAGGCATTAAGGTCCACAATCGCGCGGATCTCCACGATTTGGACGGGTATTTAAATATTACCCATGCGGCGCTCATACCAGCCGGTGATAAATGGTTCATGCAACTCGTTGCTTCTGGAGAAGTTTATGGCACGGTTAAAGGAAAGGCCTATGGAATTTCCGCCACCGTGCCTTTTCAGGCCACACCTACATTTGAGGACAAAATACCGGTCAGGTTGGAAAGCGCTGAAGACGGCATGATGATTGTTTTTGAAGATCATCCCTTGACCTTAAATCTTAAGATTAAAGCTGAATTGGCCGGACGCGCCATCACCATCAACCATCCCATCGAAACCACCAGCCAGGAACTGTTCCAACCCATATCGGTGCCAGATTTATACGAGAAGGACATTAAGGTTCCCGTCTCCATCGTCAAGAAAAAGATCGTTAAAAGCCGGGCTGTTCAAATCAACGTGGCTTGGAAAGTGGGACTGCCGGAAACCAGGGAAGACATCCTTGTATTTGAAGGCAATCTAAACCAAGAATAGGGAGAACCTACATATCCAACGCAACATCCAAATTCGGCGCACTGTGGGTAATAAAGCCGGTTGAAATGTAGTCAACCCCTGTGTCTGATACAGCCCCAACGGTTTCAGGCGAGATGCCGCCAGACGCTTCGGTAATGATTTTACCCCGAGACATGGCTACGGCCTGTCTAAGCTCATCGTTAGACATATTGTCCAACAACACCACGTCCGCCCCAGTGGAAAGGAGCTCGTCCAACTGAGCCAGGGTGTCAACTTCCACCTCAATTTTCACCATATGACCCGCATAAGCGCGCGCCTTTTGAACGGCCTGAGTAATGCCGCCGCATACCGCTATGTGGTTGTCCTTAATGAGAATGGCATCGTCGAGTCCAAAACGGTGATTCACGCCGCCGCCGCATTTGACAGCGTATTTTTCAAGGGCTCTCAGACCCGGCGTGGTTTTACGCGTGCAAACAATGCGCGTGTGCCCATTGGTGATTTTGCTGACCATGAGGTTCGTTGTCGTGGCCACGCCGCATAGATGGCCCAAGATGTTCAGCGCGGTTCGCTCCGCTGTCAACAATAGGGACGCGGAGCCTTCCAGGACAGCCAGCTTATCGCCTGCTTTAATGGCCTCGCCATCCCGAGCGCCTTTGGTAATGGAAAAGGCGCCGCCCGCCATATTAAAAGCGGAAAGGGCGATGTCGAGACCAGCCAGACGACCGTCTTTTCGCGCAACGATAGCGGCCTGAGCTTTCGTCTCGGGAGAAATACAGGCATCGGTTGTCAAGTCGCCGGCCCGTCCAAGATCCTCTTCCAGGGCTCGTCGCACAATGGGTTCATAGATTACAGGAGACAAAGGGGTTGGCATGGGTATTACCTCAGGCGGTTTGCGCCACGTGTGGGGCGGCTTCCGCAGTTAAATCGTATTTGGTGAGAATGCGGCGAGCGCGGAAGGATTCCCGAGTGATGGGAAAGTCTTCACGAAAATGAGCGCCTCGGCTCTCTTCTCGAAAAAGCGCTGCATGCAGGATCGCATGAGCAACCGTTTTGAGGTTTTCAAACTCACCCTGCTCACGTACATTTCGACTAGCACAATGAAGGTTCTCAATGGCTTCGATCCCCTTTTGCAAACCGCTGCCCGTTCGAACCAGTCCGCAGCATTCGTACATGATACGTTGCAAAGCGGCCCGCGACTGAGACGGGAATTCATCCATAAGCATGGGCAATGTGATTGCCTTCGACCCATGGGGCTGATCGCCCATTTCTGAGAGATGCGTCTTAATGCAATCTGCAGTTCTTCGGGCAAATACCAGGCATTCCAAAAGTGAGTTGCTTGCCAACCTGTTGGCGCCGTGAACGCCCGTGGCGGCAACTTCTCCGCACGCCCAAAGCCCGGAGATGGTGGTTTGCCCATGTGCATCGGTTAACACACCGCCCATGTGATAATGGACCGCCGGAGAAATGGGAATGGGCTGGGTTGTTGGATCCAGGCCAGCCTCCTTGCAGAGCTTATACACAGTTGGGAATCGGGTGGGAAAGGCCTTGCCCACAGCTTGCCGGGCATCCAGAAAAACGCAGCCCTTGCGGCTTTCAGACCAAACTGCCCGGGAGACGATGTCTCTTGGCGCCAGTTCGGCGTCGGGGTGAACGTCCAACATGAAACGCCTGCCCTCTTGATTTAACAAATGAGCCCCTTCGCCTCGCAGAGCCTCGGTAAGCAACGAGACATTGGCTGCATCTGTTTCGGCGGCAAGGGCAGTGGGATGAAACTGAACAAATTCCAGGTCGGCGCAGGCTGCGCCCGCCCGCCAGGCCATAGCCAGACCGTCTCCTGTAGACTCCGCCGGATTGGTCGTTACGCTAAAAACCTGGCCAATGCCGCCGGTAGCCAGAATGACCGCTCCCGCCTTGTAGACCACCCAACCGTCTTCTTCATGCCAGGCCAGAACACCGGTGATATGGTCGTCTTCAACCAGAAGATCCCAGGCGAAAGTTTGGGTGTCTATTTCAATATGAGGACTGCTTTCAACTTGTGCCGCCAACACCTCTACCAAAACTCTGCCCGTGCTGTCGCCCTTAGCATGTAAAACGCGGTTGCGACAATGGGCAGCTTCTTTCTGCGGAGAGGGTTTTCCCGCTTCATCTGTATCGAACGGCATGCCGTATTCCAGTAATTTGGACATGCGCTCTGGTCCCTCTTCGGTAAGAGTGTTGACCATGTCGAGATCATTGAGGCCTGCTCCCGCATTCATCGTGTCAAGCGTGTGCAGGTGAGGGGAGTCGTCTGGCGACATGGCCGCTGCAATGCCCCCTTGCGCATAATGACTGCTGCCCCCTGGCAGGCCTTTGGTTTTGGTGAGGAGAATTGTAGACAGGGGAGCCAGTTCAAGCGCTGTAGACAAACCCGCAGCACCAGAGCCGATTACAATAGCCTCGCTATGACGGATTCTGGCAATATTCATTTTCATGGGCGCTTACCCACGTTCAGCATGTTCTCAACCGCGCGACGAGCCCGTACTGCCACATCCGGATCTACATGCACTTCCGGCGCAAGGGTTTTTAAGCTTTCCAGGATTTTGGAAAGGGTGATGCGTTTCATATGAGGGCACAGGTTGCAGGGGCGAACAAACTCTACATCAGGAAGCGCTGCTGCAACGTTGTCGCTCATAGAACATTCCGTGACCATAAGCACGCGCTCAGGTTTCTCTTGATAGACCCGATCGATCATCTTGGCTGTGGAACCCACAAAGTCTGCCGCTTCCAGCACGTCTGGGGGACATTCCGGATGCGCAATGACCATCAGATTGTCGTACCTTCCCCGATATTCATCAATCTCATCTCCCGTAAACCGTTCGTGGACTTCGCATTGCCCTTCCCAGGTAATAATCTCGACATCGGTCTGGGTCGCCACGTAATGGGCCAGGTATTGGTCCGGAAGAAAAATCACCTTATCGGTTCCCAGAGACTCCACAATCTCAACCGCGTTGCCAGAGGTGCAACAAATATCGCATTCCGCCTTAACTTCCGCCGTAGTATTCACATAGGTTACAACAGGCACGCCGGGGTATTCTTTCCGCAACGCTCGAACATCTGCGCCAGTGATGGATTCAGCCAGAGAACAGCCCGCCTGAACGTCGGGAATGAGGACCGTCTTCTCCGGGTTCAAAAGCTTGGCGGTTTCAGCCATGAAATGGACCCCGCAGAGTACAATCACATCGGCTTCCACATCTACTGCTTTGCGCGCCAATGCCAGGGAATCGCCTACAATATCGGAAACACAATGAAAAATCTCAGGCGTCATGTAATTGTGAGCCAGGATAACCGCGTTCTTCTCTTTCTTTAATCGGTTGATTTCCGCAACAAGCGGCTCGTGTACCGGCCACTCCAGTTCCGGTATAACATGTTTCACGCGTTCGTAAAGATCCTGGGTGTCTTCGATCACATTGGCAGTAGTCATGGGACGCCTCCGACAGCGGGGAATGTTTATGCTCATGGTGAGCATAAATAGAGCAACGCAATATACTCACACTGAGCATATATCCGTGTCAAGTAAAAAATGACCTGAAGCCATGAAATCCTAACATAATCACGGATCCCGGTGGTATTCTGGCGGGGAAACCCGGCTGATGTGATTTTAAATTACCAAAAATCAGCAACAACCGGGGTCTTTGAATGATGTTAAATGACGATCTTCCGCCACTTTCCCTTCCGCCAGATAGAGGCGAAAACCATGAGTTGTATCAAGCCGCTGGAAAAGAAAATGACCCAGACCACAATGTAGCCCGCATTCAGAATGACGGCGAAAACCCACATGACAGGATAGAGATACAGCCACTGAAGGAGAGATCCCCACATCATGACCGTTTTATTGGCGCCAACGCCATTGAGGAGTTGGCCCAGCAGGAACGCCATGTTCACAAAGCGAGTCGCACCCAAAAACATAAGGGGCAGTCGAGCTACCCTGATGATATCGGGGTCTTTTGAGAAAATCCCAATAATAAGATCTGGGAAGAACACTGCGGGAATTCCCATAAAAATGAGAGAGATGAGAGCTGTCTTGGCCCCATCCCATCCCCAAGCCTCGGCATCATCTGGGTCGTTTCTTCCCAAGGCCTGGCCAGCCAGGGTTGCACAGGCCACCCCGACACCGGTAATGGGAAGGATCATGAGGCCCAAAATCCGCAAAAGTATCGACGTAACAGCCACTTCTACGGTGCCCATCTTGGCGATAATGGTGAGAAAGACCAGAGACCCGATGCCTCCAGAGGCGGCCTGCACGCCAGACGGCAGCATGAGCTGGAATATGCGCTGGAAATAGGAGCCGGGAGGCAGTTGTCGAAGAAAGCCCTTCGGCGGGTCCTTAAGCATGATCAAAAAGTAGAATATGACCGCAATGTAAACCGATAAAACGGTGGACAATGCCGCGCCTGTCGTTCCCAATTCCGGGAATCCGAATTTGCCGAAAATAAGGACGTAATTTAGGAAGATATTGAGAAACTGGGACCCAACCAGTATCTTCAAATGCCTGCCCGTTTTGCCAATGCCATTCCAATAACCAATCAGGCTGGCGCTCCAAACGGAACCCAGCATGGAGAGAAACGCCGTCCTTAGATAGGGGGCTCCCTGTTCGATAACCAGAGGGTCGTCAATAAACAAGGGGAATAGTAGAGGCACGTAGTTATAGCTGATAAAGGTGGCCAGAACGCCCAAGCACGTGCCAATAATCAGCGCCGCATTTACGGGAAGGCAAAGCTCATCCACATTCCCCGCGCCCTTGCGACGGGATACCATGGCGGTAACTGCAATGCCAACACCAGATAAGAGAGCTGTACCCAGCCCATAAATCAAACCAGCGACACCAACCCCCGCCAGGGCGTGTCGTCCCAACCTGCCAACCATGGCTGTGTCAGCCAGAGCCAGAATATTACCCGAAATAATAGCCAAAACAACAGGCAGACCCATCCTTACAATGGTATTCAGCCGGTTGCGCTGGATACGCAACTTTTTCATGAATCCTTTCCTTATGCGACCTTTCGGTCGTGCTTCATGAACAACGCCCCTGGAATTCAGGTAAACGGCCAACCATGTTTCGGTAGATCTATTTTTGAATATTCCGGTTTTGCTTTTTGGGACGTGCGCTGGTTTGGTTTGGTGAGTCGCAAAAATGCAGATAGATATATGCTCAAAAACCAGGCCTCTTGTATCAGCGTTCCTGTCGCTGATTAACAAGCTGTTCGATTGCAAAATTATAGCCCAATCCCAGAATTGTAAAGCAAGATGGTTGTAAATAGAAAGCTCTTTAAGTGGAGATGGTTGTACAAAGTAAAGGTGGATGTTTTCCCCTTTGCACACTGAACAGAATCTATGCATTTTTGAAAAGTCTAGCGCAACGATTCTGTGAATTTACAGATTTTTATCAGTTCTTCTCTGGGCGCCATCTGTTTGACCCCTGTTCTGTTTTCATGGTACAAAGTACCTGTGCTCAATCACCATGCTGGAGTGTCAAAATGGCCAATAAAACCCAAAAGACCAAGGCTTCCGTCCAGGAATTTCTCAACAGCGTTGAGGACGAGAAAAAACGAGAAGACAGTTTCACTATCCTTGAATTGATGCGGGATCTAACCGGTCATGAGCCTGTCATGTGGGGCGCCAGCTTGGTGGGTTTTGGGACCTATCACTACA
>JBNKOV010000243.1:0-7376 GCA_050294955.1 Holophagae bacterium | reverse complement strand
CGCCCAGCAACCCATTCCCCCATCCTGGAACAGCCATCTCTCTGAAGTAGCGCAGCGTTTTACAGGCGAACTCGACCAGATGCCGCCCATCTACTCCGCCAAAAAGGTTGGAGGCAAAAAAAGCTACGAGTTAGCCCGGAGCAATCAGAGCGTGACCCTCTCTACGAGAAAAATCACCATACATTCCCTCGATCTCGCCCCCGTTGACCAGGAGAACCTCACCTGCGATGTTGCCTGCTCAACAGGAACCTATATTCGCTCTCTCGGTCGAGACATTGCAGAAGCCCTTGGCACTGTGGGACATCTCACGCAACTGGAGCGCACCCATGTTGGACCCATTGTAGCGAAAAGCTGCCCGACAACCGATCAACTGACCAAAGAGAATCTTGGCAGTTACCTTTTACCAGTCTCCAAACTGCTCCCCCAATTCCCTGAACTAGACATTCCGCAAGACGTCTACAAACATATGATTCAGGGCCGCGCTTATCCCACCCGCGAAACGTTTCCCAAATATTTTTTGGGAACATACCGGACGGACAACGTCATTCAAGCCATATTTCGTTGTGAATACAGCGCCATAGATAAGGCGATCCATTCCCGCATGTTGTGTTATCAGGCTTAAGATTCGCCCTCAGGAATTAGGGTCGTGAAAAGCCTCACGGGTGGCCAGACCATGAGGCGATTAAGTTTGGGATTTAGGATTGATCACTGACTTTCATAGCCTTACTCATAAAGGCAGCCAGCTCTGGATCGAAGTGGAAACCCTTACTGCTCGCAATATCGGGTTTCTCCTCATACATTTTCTTCAAGTTGGCTTCAATGCCAGGATTGCCGCCAGTGAACGCCTGCAACAGGGACCTCCAGGTTGCAGCCAGATCTTGAACCACCGGGTCGGCGGGGTCCGTACCCTTCGCCATTTCGGCTCGAACAGCGCTGATCAAGTCAGTCCATTGCTGTTCTCCTTTCTCCATTCCTTCCTGGCCAATAGAAGCCCTTCTAGCGGACAGCTCTTCTAATTGCTCAGCGGTGTAATAATCTTCCATTGTGTTCATAACCTCCATGGTTTTAATAAGTGAGTCCAGAGGAACCTCTTCTTTTCCACGAAACGCCGAAGCAAGACCCTCCAGCATGGAGCATAATTTTTGCTGCCGCTGAATTTGATCCTTCAACTTCTCAAGATGGAGATTGATCACCTTTAAAGGCTCATAATCCTGGGAATCCAAACAAGATGAAATATCTTGCAGCGAAAGACCCAGTCTCCTCAAGCACGTAATGCGATGAAGCCGCTCAATATCTGAACGGTTATACAAACGGTGCCCGGAATCCGTGCGTTGGGATGGGCTCAGGAGCCCTATTGAATCGTAATGATGCAATGTACGCACAGTAAGTCCTGTAGCAGAAGCTAATTGACCTGGTTTTACTGGTGTTTTTATCACGGTAGCCTCCTCAACGGCGCCATGTGCCGCGTCCTCACAATAAAGAAGGTACATCCTTACGTTGCGTCAGGTTCAAGCACTTTTTTTAAAAAAAGTGTTTTTAAAGACTTGGACTCGCCCAAACCACTGACATCAATCACTATAACAGAGATAATCAAAACCAGGTGAAGATGGTGCCCATGACCTGATCAAAAAAATCAGGCTGAATACAACCGGATCGCGGGGATTCAGGCCACAAAATCCAGACCGCCACCCAAATAGAATGGCTTGTCCACATTCTGTTCATTTTTCTGATAAATACTTGCTGCAACATCTGGGGGCGTTCCATTCTCAGCGTTCCGGCCAAATGCATAGCCTCCAAAATTCTGGCCTGACCCATAGGAAAATGCGTTAAAGGCAGCCCGCGGCCCGTCGAACCTCGATTCCGAGGCCTTAATCTCCACCACATCGTCTTCATCTTCAAAAAGAGCCTGGGTTTCAGAATCGGAACGAGCGCCACGCCCGGACAGACCAAACTGGTTCTGTCGTTGTTGAGGCGACAGTACAGGCAAGAACCTCTGTTGAATGGTGTCGTCAGCGGGTCGAAGCGTCATTGGCGCTTACCGGAGAAGAAGGCGTAAAGGCCCATCTCAGGAGCTCCCATCCATGGAGCAAGTTGTATTTGCCGTCATAGCATCGCGTTATCATATCACTTCCTGGCCAGTGAAATCAAGAATTTGAACAGCGTTCTTACTTCGAGATTCCTTAAGCGCCTGATAAAAATGAGGAAGGCTTTCGATCAAAATATGTATGTCACCACCCAATTTTTAGCGGTGTAAATTACTCTACCACCGTAAAGATTATTTTTTTTGAAATTTCTTGATCCGATTGGCCATTCATTTGCGCATTACTTAGTGTACACCAAATGTGAGCGGCGCTTAACCGGCTCCCCTCCTCCTGAAGTTCCACGCTTCATTTTTAACCTCAGCCGGTTCTGCGTTGCTCCATACGAAACCCACGAGGGCTTCCCGCTCCAGGGAAGCCCAATCCATCGCCTGTGACTCCGTATCCACAAAAGAACGGAGCCTAACAGTAAGCCCTGCCTGTGGGTTCCGGCCCTAAAGGGATCCCGTGCGTTCGAACCCGGGCCTGGCTTAAAAACGATCTATTGAAGGAGATATCAGTGAAGAACCTCAAATTTCTCAGTGTATTGGCAGTATTGACTGTTTTTGGAGTCCATAGTTTGGCTCAAAGCGATAACGGATCAGGGACTGCCAGCGCCGTGATTGTGCCTCAAACCGTAACCCTCACCAACGTGCAGAACATCGATTTCGGTTCTATTCTGCCCGCATCTCAACCCGGCACTGTTCGGATTTCAACCAACTCCAACAACCCGGACGCCAGCACCACAGCGACGCCTACCAACAATATTACCGTGAACGGCACGCCAACGGTTGGAAAATGGGACATCCAAGGTGTTGCCAACGCTTTGGTTACTATCACTCTTCCTTCTGATAACCAGGTTCAGCTTTCCAATGGTGTCCAGTCCATGTCCGTAACCAGTTTCAATCCCAGGAGCATCTATGGTACGGCATGGGATATTCGTCTGGATGGGAACGGTCAGCGCAGGTTTGCAGTAGAGGCGACACTGAACCTGGTGGCAAATCAGCCCCCTGGCTCCTACTCCGCCAACTACGACGTATCCGTTTCCTACCAGTAGAAACGGGCTAAACCCCATATTTGCGGAGGAGCCTCCCCCTCATTGGCGGAAGCGCTCCTCCAAGTTTCTCAAGAAGTCATAAATGGAGAGAGCCCAATGAGAAAGATGCCCATCATGTTGTCCATAATCGCTTGCTCCTGGTCGTTTGCCTGGTCTCAAAACCTCATGGTCACACCACGCCGGGTGGTTTTCGAAGAACGCATTCGATCTGCGGAAGTGACCCTCATCAATCGGAGCACGGAAACCACCACCTATCGCATCTCGTTTACCGAGAAGCGAATGACGCCCGAAGGCAGCCTGGAGCCCGTAGACAAAGACCAGGCATGGTGGAGCGCCAATAAAATGATCCGCTTCGCGCCCCGCCAGGTCGTTTTACAACCCGGTGAATCCCAACAAATAAGGCTCCTGTTGCGCAAACCTGCGGACTTGAAATCTGGAGAGTATCGCTCCCATTTGGTCTTTCGTGCGCTTCCCGATCCGTCGGCTGGTCTGGACGCCGAGTCTCTGTCCTCCAACAATCGAGAAATCGGCATTAAACTGACCCCGGTATATGGGATCTCCATACCCATTATCGTAAGGCAGGGAGATTTAAAAGCGGATGTATCCATTACAAGGGCGGCCTATATTCCCCCTGCAAAGCATCAACCCGCCGCCATTTCCCTGAATTTTAAGAGATTGGGCGAAGCTTCTGTTTACGGAGACATCCAGGCCACCTACCATCCGGAAGGCCCGGGAAAACCTCTTATTGTCGCCAAAGCCCACGGCATGGCAATCTACCCCGATGTGGACCAGCGCAGCTTGAACCTGGACCTCCTCACGCCCGAGGGAATGTCCATGGAAAATGGTCGCCTTATTGTCTCCTACAAAACCCCGTCGCCCCACCCTCAGATCCTGGCCACCAGCCAGATTCTTTTGCCGTCGGAGTAATGCAATGACCTGTCGCAGCGCCGTTTTCACCTTATTCCTACTCTTCCATCTGACCGCCATATTTGCTCAGATCACCGAGTCGGGCCATACCTCCGTATCCGTCGCCCCGCGAATTCTTAGCCTCAACAGCATTCAAGATCTATCCTTTGGCACGGTTCATCCCTCTGGCCAGGACGGCTCGGTCCGAGTGTTCCCCTTGTCAAACCCCAATTCAGCAACGGGCCACTCAGCGGAAAATGGGGTAGGCGTTTCAGGGTCGCCGACCCATGGCGTGTGGGAGATTGTAGGCGATCCCCATGCTCAAGTTCAAGTCAACTTCCCTTCCTCATCCATCAGCCTTAGTGATGGCGTGAACACCATGATCATGGATCAACTCGACGCAGGCGGCCAAAGTTTTGTGCTCGGCGCCAACGGCCGCAAGCTTTTTGCGGTTAGAGCAACGCTGCGCGTGGCGGCGGATCAAACTCCTGGCGACTATTCCGGATCCTACGATGTAACAGTGTCTTACGAATAAAGGTTTGTGAGGCGGTTGGTTGCATTTACTAGGTCTTCTACTCTTTGCCGGGTCGCACCTCCATCCAACGGACCCTGGCGAGGACACCCTCCTGGTGTTGCGCGTAACGTGGCAAAAACATGTTCTCAGCGAAGGGCTCATCGCATACGCCTCTGGGTCAGACGTGCTTCTCCCCTTAAGCGAGCTATGCAACCTTCTGGAATTCCCAATTCAAATCGACCCTGAGCGCGGCGTTGCTCAGGGTTGGTTCTTGAAAGAAGACCGACGCTTTCTGCTGGATCTCGCTGCTGGTAAAACGCTGGTAGAAGGTAAACCAGGCCCTTTCGATTCCAGCCGCATGCAACGCATTGAAAACGATATCTTTGTAGAAGCCAACCTCATCGCCCAATGGTTCCCGGTCCGGTTCCTCTACTTACCGTCGGAGATGAGGCTCAAGGTCTTGCCCACAGAACCCCTTCCCATGGCTGTGAGAATGGAACGCAGTAAAACACGCATCCCCAGCGGAGACAACCCGCGCGGATACCAGGGGATCTGGCCCATGAAACCCAATCCCTACAAGGCCCTTGACTGGCCCTTCCTGGAAGCTGCATTCCGCGTGAACCTATTGAACCGCAATGGATCAGCTCAAACCAACGGCGCGTTTTCCTTGAGGGGTTCTGGCGACCTGGCGTTCATGAACAGCGAGTTCTTCCTACTGGGCCGTTCCGACGACCAGGACTCGGGATTACAGAACATTCGCCTTAAGTTAGGTCGAACGATGACCCATCATACCCGCGATCCCAACCGCTGGGAAGTGGGTGATATTCTACCCGACTTTCCCGCAGAACTGGCTGTGAACACACAACGTATGGGAGCATCCATAACCAATTTCCCCTTGCATCGACCCGCCACCTTTGACACCATTCAACTAACGGGCAATCTGCCTCCCGGTTGGGAAGTGGAGCTATACCGAAACGGCGTATTGCTGGATTTTGTGGAATCGGAGTCGCGTGGCCACTATGTTTTTGATGACGTCCAACTTTTGTACGGACGAAATGTCATGCGCATGGTCTTCTACGGCCCTCAAGGTCAACACAGGGAGGAAGAGAAAACCTATTTCATAGACGCCAGCCTCATAGAACCAGGAAAAACCCGCTATGCCCTTTCATGGCAGGGCGATCAATACTTTCTTGACAGCCAGGCCCCTCATGAACAGGAAGGCTTGAACCAGCCCGTTCATCCCAGAATAAACGCCCGGTTGGACAGGGGTTTAAGTAGAGCCCTGGCTGTGAGCCTCAACCTTTCCCATCTGTACCTGGACCAGACGCCCCATCTTTATGGCGGCATTGGATTACGCGCCTCGTTTTGGGGATCTCATGCAGCAGTGGATCTGATTCAAGATGCAAGAGGCGGCCATGTCTCAAAAACCTCATTCCACACGCGCAAACGAGATATTGACTTGCGCCTATCCCACAGGGCCTTTGCGAGTTTTGAGAGTGAAACCTATATCCAAGATCGCAACCCCGTCAAAGGGGAAACCGATGTCACTCTGTCCGGCTCCTTTCAAGCAGGCAATGGAAAGACCCTGGCATACGCCCTCTCGGCCGATCACGAGAAAAGAATGGACGGGCGAAGCGCAACCCTTTGGCAAAATAGAGTTTCTACAAATCTGTTTGGCCTGGCCGTGAGCCATATATTCACCTATCGCCAGGACGCCCGAGTGGCCGAGCCAGGTGGCGGATCACTGCTTGCGGGAGGCCGATTGGGCGGCTATAGAATTCGTGGGACTTTGGGATATCATTCCCGATTGGACAAGGCAACCATGGAAATAAGTAAGTTATGGAACAGCCGCCTGAAAACCCGAGTCTCCATAGACAGTTCATTTGGAAATGGGGAGGCCGCCCGAGTTAGAAGCAGCGCCCATTGGACCTTGCCCCGACTGGTGTTGAGCCTTAATGCAAACCACGGCCCAAAAACCGGGTTGGAAGCCAACTTCAGCTTAAGCCTCAATCTGGGAAGAGAACCTAGAACGGGCGACTGGACCGCTCAATCGCGACCCATCTTAAACCATGCAGGCGCCTCAGCGCTGGTCTATCTCGACCGGAATTTAAACGGTCGATTGGACTCACAGGACACCCTGCTAGAGGGCGTTAGATTTACCGTAAATCAAACAAAGTCAGCCACCGGCACGGATGACAAGGGCGTAGCCTTCTTTAAACAACTGCCTGCTCACACCCCATTGGACCTGGAAATCATCCCGTCCAGTCTCCCCGACCCCTCATTCACGCCCAGGGTTGGCGGACATGGAATTCAGGGACGACCCGGATCCGTTCAACTCCTGGACTTTCCCATTGTGGAGACTGGAGACATCGAAGGTCGTATTCGCCTCAAACTCGAGGGAGGCTCTCAACCGATCTCTAATGTCAACGTGCTTCTTTTGAATGACCAAGAGCAAATCATAGGTCGCGCTAAAACAGACTATGACGGCTTCTATCTATTCGACCGATTGCCGCCAGGCTCCTATTCGACCATAGTGGACAACCAACAAATGGCGCGCCTTGGACTTCAAGCCGCCCCACCGCAAAAAGGCGTCGTAAACACAGGCGGCCAGGTGGTTGTTTTGGATATCTCTCTCCACAGAAACACCACACCCTGAATGTTTTATGCTAAAAATCTAAACCCAACTACGAATTGTTTCGTTCATTATGAGGTAGGATGTTTTGCTGAAAAGCAAGAAGGAGAGATATCATGAAATTCAATCTATGCGCCCGCCTCGTTCCGGGTCTTATCATTTTTCTGGCGGCGACAGGCTTCGCAAAAG
>JBNKOV010000242.1:0-7403 GCA_050294955.1 Holophagae bacterium | reverse complement strand
GCTTGGACTTCTCTCGAATCACCCAGTGGAAATACAGGATGAGGGCAATAGACAAGGAAGCCGAGACCACGATGGGAGAGATAATGGTTTTGGGGTTTTCCAAGAACAGATTGACCAGTATCACGACCGGAACCATCAAGTTGCCCCACCATGCTCGCTGCCTGCCGCGACTCACGTGGTTGTTTTTCTCATCTCTCTGAAAATGAATATGAAAATCGACCAGGATATACAAGGCGCCGATGAACAGGACCGTGGCTAAAAGCGCGACAAAGGGACTGCTTTGAATATGGGGCCAGGCCGCGCCATAGCTGCCTGCGGCGGCGACAAAGCCAAAGCTCTTTCCCATCCCGGTTTTTCTGAACAGGGTAAACCCACAGGCCAGACAAGCCAGGCTGGCAATGGCTGCCGCAATGTACTGCCATAAATTCTCAACGAGGTCTGCTTGCACGATAGGCAACAAAAAGGGAAGCGGAGCGAGAACCAACAAGGCGCCTTCAATCCCAATCCGCGATATATGTTCACGAGACCTCATGTTCTCTTCCTGTCTTTTCTATCTGTTGAATCCACAAGGGATTCGTCGAAACCGACCCGACAGCGCCATTGACAGCCTACAAGGTCTCAAAAAGAGGAAAGCGCTTCTCTTCACGGGGTTTGAATGTCTCGCGACACTTGCCCCCGCCCGATGGGCGTCAAAGAGGACCGCTGAACTATCATAAACACTTCAAGGCCATCTGCCAATGGCCAATTCCAGTGAAGCGGTTTTGGATGTGGACCCGGTTATTGCTCCGATTGGCTCAGGTCTCAACGCACAGGCCGAAACACGGGCTTGCCTTCGGCTTGTTTGGGAGGGTTTATGCCTAAAATGGCGGCGATGGTTGGGGCCACATCCAGCGCAGATATCTCGCCAATTCGACGATTGGGAATATGGGGTCCCACTGCGTAGAAAATGGCCTGCACTTCTCGATTCCCAGCCAGATGGCCATGGACGCCCACGCCTGTTTCATTCAGGTTCCCGGCTTCAAGAAATGCCTGGATTTCTTTTGATAAGCCCAGATCCCCGATCACGTCCATATTGTAGGAATTGGGGATCGTGGCGGGCACGCCTTGGGCCATTCTACTGGATAAAGACCAGCCGGGTCTGGCGTTTACGAAAACGTCGCCAGCTCGCTGGGGGTGTCCCAGTTTCAAATCGCCCAACTCCGATTTTCTGAGCGCTACCTGGAAGATGGGCAGGCCGGTTATCGGGTCTTTGGCCTCGCGACAGGCCTTCAAAATGCGATCTACATAGGCGTCCAGCTGGTCCTCGGGCACTGTGCCTCCGGCTTGTCTGCCTTTCAGGTTCACGTAGATATGGGCGGCTGGCCCAGTGGTGTGCGCCCAAACATCCGTATCCCCTTCTGCGCGAACCTGGAACCCGGCGTCGGCCAGGAATTGGTTCATCAGAATCACACTGTGGGTAGGCGCCACGCCGTGATCCGAAACCAACATGAAATTGACGTCGTCGGGCGCAGCGTCCAACCACTGTCCCATGATGGCGTCGGCCTCAATATAGGCCCGTTCCACCAGTTCGGCGTAGTGTTTACGGCGCTGACCGTTCTCGGCTGCGTAATCCGCCTGCCGGGGATCTCTCACCATGAAATGATGCTGCACATTGTCCACGGTGGGCAGGTAGGTGAGCATGAGGCGCCAATCGTCCCGTTGCAGGCCCATCAACACCATGTCTCTTATATAATGAGCAAGG
Source organism: Holophagae bacterium (assembly GCA_050294955.1). Lineage (GTDB taxonomy): Bacteria > Acidobacteriota > Holophagae > Acanthopleuribacterales > Acanthopleuribacteraceae > JBNKOV01. The sequence goes on along the minus strand of JBNKOV010000242.1, from coordinate 5,662 downwards.
GCGTAACTTTGATCCAACCACATGGCTTCGCTGATGCGCTTGCGATGGAAGTTTGCGTGATCCGCATCGCCTGGCCAGGGTCCTATTTCTCCCCTTATCTCCTGAAGATAGGAGCCTGGGCCGCCTGGCGTGAAGGTTAAGGCGCCCAGGTAGAGAGAGACCTGAGAGAGATCTGGGCTCAGCCGCCTCAGGAGAACCCTGGACCCCAGATCCTTGTTTTCCGCACGCAGCGTGAGCGTGGTCCATGTTTCCGGCGTCAGAAAGGCCGCGTACCCATTGCTCAGATCCCGATCAAAGTCCAGATAGACCGCGTCAAAATGGGTCTCGCCATCCTGTAATCGATCCACTGCCAGGGCGTGAATGGGCATTTCGGCGCCAGAGCGGAATTTCCAGAAAACAGGTTGGTTAAGCTCGGTAATTAAAGCGCGATGATGCTCGAAGACTTCATCGCCAAGAATCCAATCCTCAGCCTGACCGGCCAACATTTCCGCCATCACAGGACGCGCAAGGGTTTGACCAAAACCCAGAGTAAGCGTGCAGGAGCGTTCCGGGCCTCTGCCGTCGGCAGCCACCGCAGTTCCGCACAACACGCCAAGACCTTGCGCCATAGCGGACTGCCAAAGGGTCTCCGCCTCCAGATCGGCGCCAAAACCCCGGGTTCGTTTCCTCACGGGATCGCCTAGCATAAGGAAGTTATTTCCAGGAACGCCAGTAGCCTGAGGCGATGCGCCGGTGAACATGGAAGTGTGGGCCACAGGGGTGCCAGAAACATTCACCGGATTCATATGTTCGGCGGACACGCCACGACGAAGCATGCGAGCAAAGGCGCCATCGGGGGGCAGCACGCCCCTTGCCAACAAATCGTCCACCATGTAATCCGCGCCCCCGTCCAGGGAGATAAGCACCACGCGAGGTTCGCCGCTCATTGCAAATTGCGAAACCAGCCCGAACATCAGACAAAACCTTAAACTCTTCAAAACCCCTCTCCTTGTATGTCCCAGTGGCCCGCCGGGAAACCCTCATGTTGATATACGCTTCGGAGCGATGAAGACTTCCAAAAATTCTGGATTTTTTACGGCGTTGAAGCACGGCTTAGGGAATGGGAAATCCAAAAAAGTAGCGCACGCCGTCTTTGTAGTTTTGCGACCGGGGCGACTCCAGGAAGGTTTCCAATGTGGCCGCTGCGGCCAGGGGTTTGAATTGGTCCCCTTCATACCAGGCATCGCAATTCATGCCCGTGGCTGCTTCAAAGTTCAGGCGTCTATCGAACCGGAAGTAGGGCGTTTGTATTTCATCCAACATGTCTCGCGCCATTTGCATCACGCTGTAGAGGCCGCCTGCGTAGATCAGGGTTTGTTCGGATTGGAACCTATCAAGAAGCGTTTGATAATGCGCTTCCACATCCTCCTCAAAATCTTCGGTTTCAAAGGCCAGCCTGGGATCGCCTGTGAGATCGCTGATGAGGGTGAGCAGCACTTCCCTTTCCCGGCGTTTTTCATTCTCCAGATATTTCTTGAGGAGAATGGGCAGGCAGCCCAATTCCCCCCGAGCGCCCAACACGCCGCAGAGATGGAGCACGGGCCGAAGATCCGTTTCAGCCTCTACCTTTTCCCGAATTTTGGCCGCTGCGGAGCTGGTGGCGGTGGCGGCCAGGATAACCGTGCAGATATTGTCGATATCCTGCGAACCCGTGGCGCCCCAAAGGTTGGCCACATCCTCAATCATGGAGAAGTCGCCCTTTCTCGCTCTGTCAAAAGCCAGAGCGCAAACAAGCCAGGGATCCCTCTCATGGGGCATTTGGAAATCATCGGGAAAAGACCGGGGCGCGCCATAGCCTCCGGTTTTGTAACTGATCCTAAATTCATAGGGGGATCGGGTCATGACGGCTCCTGTTAATTGTTGATGTTCACGGTTTGAATCGCCGAGAATTGATCGTCAATCCCCTTGCATACATTACAAAGACTGTCCTTGCATTGCAGATTCCCATTTTTGCCAGGAGCGCCCGGACAGCCCCCGGCGGAGAGGGGAACAAGATGCATCACTTCGCTGCAACCGGTTTCCTTAGAATATTGATGCTTGTAGCCAGACTCGGGATCGCCGCTGGCGCCGTACCATTTCAGCCGACTCGCCGCAGTCATGGCGGATTGCTTCTTCTGAGCGGCGGCGAGATTGGGCTCTGCGGGTGGAATGCCATAGAAAACATTACAGGGCGGCTCCGGCATGACCTTGTTGTCGCTGCCCGCGCAAGTGCAGCCTTCTCGTTGCTTCGCTTGATTGAGAATAGACCTGGTTTCGGCCCGTTTCTCCTTAAGGGTTTTGGGAGGTGTAAGGATCTTGCCCTTTTTGGCGGCCTTCGCCGCCCGTTTCTTGAATTTGACAGGGTCCACCTCACCCTCACGCTCAACCCGGGACCCATACCACTGATCTGCGCTCATGGGTTTTCCGTCGGAATGAAGCGGGCCGTCGCAGCAGGGACATTTCCCCTCTTGAATCTTGCCAAACGTCTGTTTTTCCAGGGCAGTCTGCGGCGGGCCGCCCGGGAAACTGCCGTGATTCGAGGTGGTGAGGTCCAGATGCCGATCGACATTTTTTCCCTCAAATTTTACGTCGAAAGACCATGCGTTGAAATAGGTCTTCCCCGAGATCTGATGGGTGATGACCGAGGCGCCAAAACTACGAGTGGCCGGCTCATTGCCCAGGGGCGAAGATTTGTAATAGGATTTGTTTTTGAGCATCACCGGCTTCTTGCCAATTTTCACCTTTTTGCTTCCCTTCTTCATGGCATTGGAAAAGGAGGTGTCGGGATAAGGCACGGGAATGGGTCCGGCTGGCGGAGAGGGCGGGCTCAGGCACACGTCGGGAAACGCGGCCAAAACCTTGTCGGAACCAGCCTTGCAGGCAATCGCCATTTTGTTTGCGTAAACTTCAGCCATGACCTTGCCTCCCTTTGTAAATCGCTCTGTTTTGTATTATTTCAAAGGCCGCCTTATGTTTCAATGATCCACCTCACCGTCTGCCGCTTGAAGCACGGCCACTGCCCGCTCGCCCGCATCGTCGCTTGTACAGCACAGGGCTCTGGGTCCAGGCGCGTAGCCTTTTCGGGTGGCCTGAAGGAACATGGCGAGAAGCGTCAACCCTGATGCGGCGCCTACGCTGCCCATATATTCAGCGGGATGTTGAATGGAGAAGTGCTCTTTCTTTGCTCGCAACAATCGCGAAACCAGCAGGGTCTGTTCACGAAACCCATAGCTCTCACCGCTGCAGTCGGTAAGGCGCAGATCCATGGTTTCCATGCCCAAACCCGCCTGTGCAAGGGCCTCTCGCGCGGCCTGAGCCAGTCCCAAACCCAGCAGGGGTTCGTCGGATAAAATGGAGGCCTCTTCCCTGGCGAAACCCAAGCCCTTGATTTCCAAACCGCGTCCCTTTTGCGGCCGTGTTCGACTGACACCCAAGCAAACCGCCGCTTCTCCGGGCAGCAGACCGTCTGCGTTGTTCGGGGTCTTGAGCCGCATTTCCTGGTTTAACCCATGGAGAACCGGGCCGCTTATGAGAGAATCCACAACACAAATCACCGCATGGTCCGACCCGGATTCGGTCATGTGAGCATGGGCTTGCTTCAAAAGGAAGAAACCGACCTGGGATCCCAGGCGCTCGACGCCAACCGCATTGTGCGGCGCAAGTTCTGCGAGTTCTTGCAGCAAGACATCTGCATTCAGGATTCCGCTGCCGGGACGGTTGGCCGGTCCCAAGCCGAGAAAAAGATCCCCAGGGGCAGGTGTCTCATTGTTTTCGAGGTAATCCTCCATCGCCAATCGGAGAAGGCGTTTACAACGATCCGCGTAGCTTATTTCTCGGGGCGGCGGGTCCAGGGCCGCTCCGGTAACAGGTTCGCCCATATCATCCACATAGGGAAGTTCGGCAAGAGCGGAAATGCCCCCGCGCATGGCCGCACAGCCCGCCGCCAGATTGCCCAAAGGACTGGCCATGCCTGCGCCGGTAATCCACATCATGAGCGACCTCCCCGCTTCCTTTTCTTCCATTGAATGAATTCGGAGATGGAGGAGAACCGGAGTTTCCCCGATTTGGGCGTCGCTGGTTTATCGCCGATGAAGATTTCCATCAGAGGGTTTTTGCGGCTCAAGGGGGTTTTGGCCCGCCATGTCAACATGAATCGGTTGAGATGCGGCTCTATGAGCAGGGTGTCGGGCTCCGGCTCCATGGTGATGGGCTTGTCTTTATAATGGAAATGGATGGGAACCTTCACATCAGGCACAACGAACTGGAACAGTCCGGACTCACACAGGTTCACACATCGAACCGCCATTCCGGGCTTGAGAGATGAAAGCTGTTGATCTTCTGGGGCTGATTGGAAATACTGGGGATCAAAATCCTGGGGCAGGAATGGGCTGACATGATCGATCCAATGGGCGTCGTAGGTTCCGCCATGAGAGATGCGGGGTTGCCAGCCTCGCCCGATAGACCCAAAACCAGCGGGTTCAGGCCTGCTCGTTATGCCTTTCATGGGTTGGTTGGGATACTCCACCATGGGGATGCCCAGGTTTTCCGCCATTTTGACATCGGCGTTCTTTCTGAAACCCACGCCAATGGGGTTTCTGAGTTCCGTTCCATGGTGTTTCTCTTTTTTATGGGTATGGTCCGAACCACCAAAGGCGTGTTCGTAGACAACGGGCATGGTGGTGAACGGAACGGGGCGGGACTTGCCCATGCCAACCAGATTCTTTTCCCAGAAACGCATGCCCGTAATGCGCAGATGTTTAGAAATAGATCCCGCCTCAACGCCAACCGTCATGCGGGTGGTCGGTTTGCCGCCAGGCGCGTGGGCCACCCCGTTTATCAGTAAATCCGCTCGCGGCTTTTCCGGAGCAAAATCGCTCTCGTACTGAATGCTGGCCTTCTCCGGATCGCCAAAGAAAATGTCGCTATAAGTCATGGGCTGTTGTTCCGAACATAGCTCGGCGGAACCGGAAAAAGTGGGCTGAAAACTGCCTTTCACCACCACGACACAGAACTGGCGTCCGTCCTTATCGGTCCAAACGGAAAGGTCTGCAGGCATTTGGGTGGTATTTTGGGAAATTTGCATGGCGTGGTTCCAATCCCTCATTGAGTAACACTAGGATTATAACTTAAAGAATTGGCGATGATCGAATTAATTGGGGCCACGCCCGCCTCTCTGGGTGTCAATCCCTGCAGTTTTTCGAATCCGCGCGATGCAGAAGCACCCCTCTTCATGAGGCTGGTCCATGCATTTATTTTTTCATTCGCGCAGGCCGAGATGACGAAAAAACCCGTTATTTGTCGGTAATAGCAAGGCCCCTCAAAAAACCGGTCCGCTTTTTTTATCACCTTGACAAGACCGGCTTTTGGGACGTATACTGCCCTTACCTCGACTTCTTTTCAAAACACAGTAAATAGAGGTCTATCTGCTGATTTTTTAATCATTTTAATTCCTTTTTTGGGTTTGCCGGGGGGCAGGGTGTTTATGCCGTCATTCTTGATCCCAAGCTGCCAAAGCAAGTTACAGGAGCGCGTTCAATGTGTGAGTGGGTGAAAGGGAAAGTTTCAGTTTTCGTGATGTTGTCTATAACAATTGCCAGTTTCGTGTCAGGCCAGTCCGTACCGTCCGGGGAACTATGGTTCCAAG
>JBNKOV010000241.1:0-7428 GCA_050294955.1 Holophagae bacterium | reverse complement strand
GAGAATGATGGCCGCCGCGTCATAACTTTGGATAAGTCCCAGAAGTATCAGGGGGTGGACCGCCATATCAACGACCCCTGCATCCAATCCGAAACAGGAGAGCCAAAACCGGGGAAAAAGAGAAAGCAGCAGCCCAGCAATGCCCAGGGCCGTGCAACCAACGAACAACACCGCATAGACCCATTCACGAGCTTCACGGGGCCGATTTTCTCCCAAGGCGTTTCCCACCAGGGTGATGGTGGCCATTCCCATGCCAATGGCCAGAATAAAGCAAACCCGGGAGAGATTCACCAGAATGTTGGTTGCTGCCAGGGCCTCGGTTCCCACCATCCCGGCTATCACAAAAAACGCAAGAAACCCCAGAGACAACGTGAGATATTGAAAGGCGGACGGCACCGCCATCTCCAACAACGCCTTAAAGGTAGATGAAAAGGCGAGGGAAAAATGAAGCGCAAAACCCTGGTTCTTATGACGAAAAATCAGCCAGAGAAAATACAGCGATCCCATGATGGTTGAAATGGCTGTGCCCAGGGCAGCGCCCTCAGCGCCCATCTCGGGAAACCCAAAGCGCCCAAAAATCAAAAGATAATTGAGGCAAATATTCAGAGGGTGCATAATGAGAAGGGTTTGCATAAAAAGCCCCGAACGCTTTCTCCCATTGAAGTACCCGCGAAAGCAGTAGTTTATGCCAATAAACGCGATGGTGTAAAGGCGAATGGAGAAGTAGCCGGCGCCAATCTCCTGAACGGCGAGGTCGTCATCCAAATAGCTAAAGATAAGAGGACTTACCTTTATTAAAACAAAGGAATAGGGAATCCCCAGAACGGCGGTGACCCCCACGCCCGTTAAAAAAGCATGGTGAATTTGGGTGGTCTTCCCCTCCCCCATTCTTCGGGCTGTAATGGCTTGAACCCCATGAGACAAGCCCTGTAAAGGGGAAATAACAACCCACAGGGCAATGGCCGCGATGCCAACGGCGGCCAGGGAGGCGGCGTCCAAGCGACCCACCATCATGGCGTCCACCAGATTCATGATATTCTGCGATCCCAATCCCGCAATAATCGGCAAAGCCAGGGACGTAAGCGCCTTTAGCCTTGCACGGGAAAGGAAGGAAAATCTGGTCACTGATTAATCTTTTCGTCGATTTCTTTGTAATCCTCCTCTATCATTCGCTCGTATTCAGCAGCCTTGGATTTGAGACGTAAGATGAGGAAGATAAGCAATATAACCAGAAAAAGGGAGAAGGCCAGCAGCACGCCGGGGTGAAGCTCGTAAATCATGCCGTGCAGTTTGCCCACGCCGTTCACAACCGCCCCGCCATAAAGCGCCATGAACAAGGCCCCCAACGAAAGAGAGGGTCCAAATGGGAAATGGGGGGTGCCGAAAACGACTTTCCAAATTGCGCCCGCCACGACGCCAGCCAGACAGGCTGGCAGCAGGGCGTAGAGGATCATTTGAGGCCCGAGAAAAGCGCCGGCCATGAGCATGAGCAGGGTGTCGCCGCCGCCCATGACATCCATTTTCACCAGCGGCCGAAAAACTCTGCGTATAAACTCCATCTGAACCCAACCCATGGCGGCCCCGGCAATACCCAGCGCCAAACCGGCCTGATGGGTTTGATAGGCGTTCAGCCCCAGTGCGCCCACGACGCTCTTTTGGCTCAAAAATTCAATGATGTCTTGAGGAAAAACGGCGGAAAGAATTACGCCGAGAACTGCGCCCACATAGCAGATTTTATCTGGGATGTATTTCGATAAATGGTCTGTGGAGGTAACCGACAACAGGAGCGCGGCGAGGAGGAACCACTTCCACTGATCCGGCGCAAGACCACGCTCCAGGCCAATGAGGGCAAAAACAACGCCCGCGCAGATTTCCACCCAGGGATATCGAAAAGGAAGGGATTTATCCTGCCAATCTATGAGGTAGGGGGTGGCGCGTCTAATGCCGTGACCTATAACCCATCCTGCTATTGTCGCTATTGCCAGATCCATATGAGGCTCCTATTCTCCACCTGCGCTACTGGTTTTGTCTACCAGGACAGGGGTCCATACATCAAGTGTTCCATCAACCGGTTCAGCGGGTAAGCCCAGCAGATGCAATAATAAGGGATATACGTCTACAGACCGGACCTTGTCAAGGGTTTGGCCCACATTAAAGGCGGGACCCTCGCCCAGTATATTGGCGGCCATGTGGGGATGTTCCGGCGCATATCCATGGGCGCCCTTTACCCGGCCCCTGGCGCTCTCCCGAAACTCATGGCCCGGCGCCATGACGCCAATGATGTCGCCATTCCTGGAAGGGTGCGCCCCATATGGGAAATGGTCCCGCGCATACCATTCGATAAAGGGCTTTTTGGGCAATCGGTCCAGCGCCTCGGCAACGGTCTGCTCATTTGGGTTGGTCAGGAACAGGTCAAGCTGAGAATAGCTATTCACAAGTTCTTTTAAATCATTGCCCAATGCGGTCTTAATGGTGGAGATCGGGGTCCAGGTTTCCTTAAGCGCGGTCATGCCATGGTCGGAAACAACCAGAAAATTAACCTTGCGATTGCTGTCTGCAATGATGTCCAAAAATTGACCGATCAACCAATCCGCTGTGGACATGGCTTGCAACAACTCAGGAGAATGAGGCCCAGAATCATGGCCAACCCCATCTAGCAAGCTGAAATAGAAGAACATAATGTCTGGTGTTGGTTCCTTATCCTGGGAAAGCCAGGATGCCAATTTCTCAAACCGGGCTTCATAGGGCATGCTTTTGTCGAAAGGCGTGAACCAGTTTGGCGTCCGCCCCTTCACTTCGCTGCTAAACCAGAAAAACACCGCGCTCTGGAGGCCCGCCTTCTTTACGGTAACCCAAATGGGCTGTTTCTGATACCAAATGGGATCGTCAATGGAGCTGCCCTTGTCTTTGCTAAACCAGCGATCCAATTGGGAATCATACATCTTATTACTGATAATGCCGTGCTTATAGGGTTCAAATCCCGTCACCAGGGTGTAGTGATTGGGAAAGGTAAGCGAAGGGCGAGAAGAAATCATCTTAGCCCGAAACCCCTCCCCTATCAGGCGATCCATATTTGGGGAATAGATATGGTCGATATAATCATAGCGAAACCCATCCAGACTCACCACCACAACCGGCGGCCGATCAGAAGCAGCCTGGGCGAAGATTGTCATGAACAAGACAGTCCACGCCATAATCAAAGAGTGGAGGCCCTTAAATAAAGGGCGGGCTTTGCCGGAATGAGACCAGTTCGTCATAAGGGTTGCCAGGAATCCTGCTGCTCCTGACTCTCCCCGAGATCATCCACAAGATGCTGATAATCCTTTTTTGAGAGGATTTCTCGATAGGCGTTTAGGTAACGCTTGCGACATTCCTTTCCGGTGGGCGCGCCATCGGGATCCGGAACCAGGGAGTCCAGCTTTTCAAAATCCATTCTGCGAACCATATGGTGGATCATGGGAAGAGACGTGGGGTTCATGGACAACCTTTTAAGGCCCAGTTGAATTAATAAACCCGCATATACCGGCGCGGAGGCCATTTCACCACAGCAACTTACTTCCACGCCCTTTTTATTTGCCGTGGTAATAATATGCGAAAGGAGGCGGATAAAGCCGGGATGAAAGGGGTTGTAGAGGTAGCTCACATCGTCGTTGGCCCGATCAATAGCCAGGAAATACTGGAGAAGATCGTTGGTGCCAATACTAAAGAAATCCACCTGGTCCGCCAGGTAATCGGCCACATAAGCAGCCGAAGGCACTTCGATCATAACGCCTAACTTGGGGTTCTCTTCAAATATTGCCCCTTCGTCACGCAGCTCTTTTTTAACGGTTTCCATGAAACTCATGGCCATGTTCCACTCTTCGACGCCGCTCACCAGCGGGAACATGATCTGAATATTTTTAAAAACGCCGGTGGCCTTCAACAAGGCGCGCAATTGGGTGCGGAAAATATCGTTTCGTTTTAAACAAAGCCGGATGCCCCGTAAACCCATTGCCGGGTTCACTTCCTTTTCACGCACAAAGGTGCGGTGGAAAAACTTTTCACCGCCCAGATCCAGCGTGCGGATGGTAACCGGACGCCCATTCAGAGCTTCGGCAATTTTGCAATAGGTCTCAAAATGGACCTCTTCGCTGGGAAGATGGGGATCGCATTTCAGGAAGAGAAATTCGGTTCGATACAAGCCAATGCCCTGGGCCCCGTGAAATTGTGCGGCCTCCACTTCATTGGGCAACTCAATATTGGCCATGAGATGAACTTCTCTACCGTCTTTGCTGATGGCGGGCTTTTTAATTTCTTTAAGGTAATTGGCCTCTTCTTCCTTGTAGACCTTTATCAAGTTCTGATATCTCGTGAGAGTTTGAGCGGTGGGATTGAGAAAGACCTTGCCGCTGAAGCTGTCCAGGATGACAATGTCGCCGGATCGAACGCGCTTGGAAATATCGTGAAGGCCCACAATAGCGGGCAATCCCAAGGCCTTGGCGATAATGGCGGTATGAGTTGTTGGACCGCCAAGGTCTGTTGCAAACCCCAAAATTCGAGGATTGTCGAAATTGGTGATGTTGGAAGGTCCGAAATCGCTGCCTATAACCACAACGTCGCTGCTTAAACTCTTGAAACCAAATTCCTGGCCGCCCTTGAGCACCTTTAAAACCCGTTTCCCGATGTCTTTAAGATCGTTGCCCCGTTCCACAAAGTAGGAGTCGCCCAGAGAGCTGAACTCTTTTAAAACGTTCATGAGAACTTGAGAAAAAGCCCATTCGGCGTTGCAACACTGCTCATTGATGAAATTAATGGTTTCATTGATTAAAGAGCGATCTTCCAAGAGCAGGATGTGGGTGTCGAAAATAAACGCGTGTTCTTCTCCAATCTTATCCTGAACCTGGCTTTTGATGCCCTTGATTTCATTCTTGGCGGTTTCTACAGCGTCCTGAAATCTTTTAACTTCATAAGCAAGGGTATCCGCACCAACTGGCTGTTCAACGATAACCGTGTCTTCATCCAGGATGACTAATGCTCGTCCAATTGCGATTCCGTTGGCAATGCCAACACCCTTGACCTTTTCCACTATTCAGTTTCCTCAAACTTAGACTCAATTAAATGTGAAATACGCTCAATTGCCGATTCCTCATCGGAACCGTCAACCTTGATGGTAACCCAGGCGCCCTTGTGAGCCGCGAGCGTCAACAAACCCAGAATGCTCTTTCCGTTCACCTCATTCTCTCCACGGGCCACCATGACCTCGGATTCAAAGGTGTGAGCCAGATTGATCAGTTTGGCCGCAGCGCGAGCATGTAAGCCCTTTTTATTTGTGATCTCGATCTGACGTTCCAGCATATCGACTCCTACAGTCCGTTGACATTTTGAATGGCATTGCGGCTTTGCTCCCGGACCATGTCCACGGCCGTTTGCAGGGGCGTCCCGCTAGGGAGATTTAATACTTTTACCACCATTGGCAGGTTGACGCCTGTTAAGACCTCCACCTCGCCTCTTTTCTGAAAATTGCAGGCGACATTGGTCGCAGTGGTGCCCAACATGTCCGTAAGAACCAGAACCCCTTCGCCGTGATCTACATTGGCGATGGTTTTGCTGAGCCGGTTCTTTATTTCATCGAACCCAAGGCCCCAATCCACGGAAAAGTAGTGCAGCGCATCTGACTTACCAATAATGTGTTGAGCGGAGTCAGCCAGAGATTCCGCCAATTTCCCAAGTGTTACTACGATTGTGCTGATCATTACCAAACCCGTGTTTTTTTGATACAGTGTGCTTGAACTTCCTATGGAGCAAGTTTTTCCTTGTCTTATTCATTGTACCCCATAATTAGTTTCAATATAACGTTATCCTCCGGGTACCGTCAAGACTATTCCCTCAAGTTCCGGAAATGGAAGATGGATTGTTGTTTTCATCCGCGCAAAACCACCTGTGTTCAAGTATGAAGAGTCGCCCCGGCGGCATGCAACACCTGATCACGCCAGGTCTCATACTGCCCGGGATATCCCCGCTTCTTTTGAATGGTTTGAACCTCCCCCAAAACATAGTCGCAATGGGTTTGAGATGGAAGAGGCATGTCTTTTAAATAGTTAATCAAGCGATCTACATGGACTCGGGCGTCGTCTTTACTGGACTTGAAAAGACCTTCGAAATCGGGTTCAAGGCCTTCCATGCCTGCGTTGATTAGACTCCCCAGACGCCTGGCGTTTTTCTGGGACTCCCTGATGTTGCCGCGACCTGTAATTGCATTGCCAACACAATAAACCCCTGGCATTTGGCTAACCTGTCCGGTAAAACGATCTTCCCAAAGCATCAGTTCCCCGTCCATGGGGATGCCCGGCAACGCTTCGGGAATGCTGCCGATGGAGCTGATAACTTGACTGGCTTTAATTTGAACCCGCTCGCCACTGTCAACAAACCGGCCGTTCTCAAACGCGTTCTTGCGAAATGTAACGCCGGTTAAGGTACCATTTTCTGTATGAAATTCTTCGGGCGCATGAAGGGGATACACTTCGAAACCAAATCTGGCGCAAGCGTTTGCAACCACTTTTTCTCGGACCGCCTCGGCCTTTCGCAGCTTCTCTTCCGATGCGTCGTCGTCCAAGGGAACCAGAGGCATGTCCATGATCCGCTTGCGATAAAACAGCCTTGCGGGCGCAATGTCTAAAGCCTCGTAGGAAAGACCGTGTTTTTCAAGAACCTTGAAAACGCCCTGATGCTCCATTTCGATAAAGTCGCTGTCCAAACCCTTCTTGTTCAAGGCCTTTTTAACTTGCTCAAATTGGCAGATCTTGGCCATGTCGATGGAAGCCAGACCGCCGCCTATAATGACGGCGCCGGGTTGAATGTCGTAATGCTTCCCCGAATACCCGCTCTCGTGATAATGATTGAACCACAGAACCAGCGGGTTCTGGTAAATCAAGGAATCATCCTTGATCTGGTCTACTCCAGCAACCCTCAAAGGCCGATCACGCCAGGCGCCGGTGGCCAGAATGACCATGGACATTTTCCAATCTTTCAAAAGAAGGTCCATGGAAATGTCGTCGCCCAACCGGGTGCTGGGCAGGAAGTGAATATTGTCATGCGCCAGCTTGGCGTCAATACTTCTCATTTCTCGTGCTTGTAGCTTTGAATGCCAACGGGGCAATCCATCAAGTATTTTCCCGTAAGGCAAGGGATTCTGGTCAATTACGACGACCTTCATTCCCAGTTCAGCGAGGCCAGCTGCTATCTCGGAGCCCGCGCAAGCTCCACCGACCACGGCAACGATATATGACCCATCCATTGTACAACCTCGTTTCCATCAAAAGACAAAGGCTATCTCTGATAGATTCGAATTATATCATCTTTATCCACCAGGAGAACGTAAGATCCGTTTTCAACTACCAAAATTTGATAATTTTCCAATTTTCGGGTCAAAAAAGTCTCCGTTGCCCCATC
>JBNKOV010000240.1:0-7471 GCA_050294955.1 Holophagae bacterium | reverse complement strand
CAGACCTTTTCAAGGGCCGTCAACATGGTGCTCATTTCCTGTTCACGCCCGTAAAACTTATGGGGCACATGAAGTTCGTGAGAATAGTCCTTGGTTCCCAGCGGAAATGGCTTTAGGGTTCCTGCCTTCCATTGCTTTTGACAGATTTTTAAATCCTCAGCGAGGCCAAATCCATTTTGATAGCGATCCTCCGGGGTCTTGTTAAGCATCTTCATGACTATGGCGGACAAGGCCTCTGGAACGTCGCCACGTTGGGACACAGGCACGGGATTCATGGCAATGTGGCAATGGACCAGAGCCATGGGATCGTTGGCCGTGAACGGCAAAGAGCCCGTTAACAGATGGTAGAAGGTAACACCAAGAGAATAGAAGTCACTGCGGTGGTCTACATTTCGGTTCAAGCGCCCGGTCTGTTCTGGAGAGATATAGGTTAGGCTGCCGATAAATTCATCAATCCGGTCTTCCGAGAGATGATCGTCACGCAAACTGGTGAGCAGGAAACCCGTAACCCTTACATCCATACTGGCCTTATCTATTAATATGTTATGGGGTTTCAGGTTGCGGTGAATGATCCCGGCCTTATGACATTCCCCCAAAAAATCGGCCACCTTGATTGCGATGGTAAAAAAACCCTCCAATCCATATTCTTTAAGGAAAGAACTCGGCTCCGGCGGTGCTCCGGGGAAGTCCTCCAAGACCAGACAAAAATGGTTACGGTCCATCTCTAGAGCGAGGGATTGAATGATGCAGGACGCCTTGAGACTTCGACCTATCTCGTACTCGTTTTTGTAGTTGGCTCTATCAATCACCGATGGGTAGAGCCCATTGACGGTTTTTACCAAAACCGCCTTTTTGTCCTTTTCCCGGACCCCACGAAGAAAGGTGGTTTTGGGGCTTTGAAAAACCTGTTCGGTGAATCGATAACCGGGAAATTCAAACATTCAAGGCTCCGAACCCTGTCCATCCAAACCATTGCAACAACAAAAAAGCTTTGCGCTGCAATAAAAACGAGAATACACATATAAAATGTACCTCATTTTTCTGCTTAGGTGGTGAAAAAACTGAGAAACACGTATGAGAACTGACGTGGCTAGCATCTAAGAAGTTAGCAACGAATAGTTTAGCAAAGTTCATTAAATTTTCCAAGGAAGAACTTTTTGGCTCATGGTTTTTGAGAAGAAAATACTAAAAAGCAGGTGCATATGACACTAAAAATTCAAACCGAACATTTTTTGTCGTGCCTGGCTCCGTAGCGGAATGTTTTAATGAAATGCGTTGTTCAGCATAATAGGATGAACATTCGCACCTCTAACCCTTCCACGGAAGGCCCATTTGAGGTATGTTATGTCAGGATGAGGTGAGAAGGAGAAGGCATTGAATTTATGCGCAGCCAAAACATTTGAGGACACTCTGGCCCAACACAGCCTGACTATGGACCGAAAACCAATGGAAATATTACAGATAAACGTTGGAAAGCGGTGCAACCAGGCTTGTAGCCACTGCCATGTGGAGGCGGGACCCAAACGCACGGAAACGATGGAGCGCAAAACCTTTGACAGACTATTGGAGCTGTTGGACGGATGCGACACCATTCACACTGTGGACATTACGGGCGGCGCTCCAGAGCTCAACCCCCATTTTCGTTATTTTGTAAGTGAAGCGGCTCGGCGAGGCCTGCAGATTATTGATCGATGCAATCTCACCATTTTATTTGAGCCCGGGCAGGAAGGTCTGGGCGAGTTTCTGAAGGATCACAAGGTTCAAATCGTGGCCTCAATGCCATGCTATTCCAAGGAAAATGTTGACAAACAAAGGGGGCGCGGCGTTTTTGACAAAAGCATCCAAGCACTGCAGGCCTTGAACAAGCTGGGCTATGGGCAAGAAAACACGGGGCTGGTTTTATCGCTGGTCTACAACCCGGGCGGCGCTTTTCTGCCGCCGGACCAGGTGAAGCTGGAAGCGGATTACAAACGCGAGCTGGACCAACTCTTCGGCATCCAATTTAATGACCTGTTCACCATTACCAACATGCCTATTAAGCGCTTTTATCATTACTTACAAAGCAATGGCCAGTTGGAAGATTACATGACTCTCCTTATTGATCATTTCAATCCAAGCGCTGCCAATGGCGTCATGTGCCGCAACCTGGTCTCGGTGGGCTGGGATGGCCTGCTATTTGATTGTGATTTCAACCAAATGTTGAACATGGGCCAGGCTTGGAAGACACGGACCATCTGGGATATTGCCTCCCTGGCCTCATTGGAAGAAGATCCCATCGCCCTGGCCGATCACTGTTTTGGCTGCACTGCCGGGGCGGGAAGTTCCTGCGGCGGCGCCCTGGTTTAACCTATATTTAAAGAACGAGGATTTATACGCATGCTATACGAGCAGACCCTTGAAGAAATCAGAGATTATTACGGGAAGGTGCTGGAAACAGCAGATGATCTGAAAACCAACGCCTGCTGCACCGCGGAGATGATGCCCCCCCATTTGCAGGAAATTCTGACTCAAGTCCATCCCGACGTCATAGCCAAATTCTACGGCTGTGGCTCGCCCATCCCTTTTGAGCTTGAAGGCAAAACCGTCCTTGATCTGGGCTCCGGCTCCGGACGCGATTGTTTTATCCTCTCCAAACTGGTAGGGCCTTTTGGAAGAGTGATCGGCATTGACATGACAGACGAGCAGTTGGCTGTCGCCCGCCAACACCTCCCCTATCACATGGAGAAATTCGGGTATGCCGAGCCCAATGTAGAATTCCGCAAAGGGTACATTGAAGATCTGGCAAGCGCCGGACTTGAAGACCAGTCTGTGGATGTGGTCATCTCCAATTGCGTATTGAACCTCTCCCCCGACAAGGCCCGGGTTTTTAGCGAAATCTTAAGAGTCTTAAAACCGGGAGGCGAGGTCTATTTCTCAGATGTCTTCTCAGGAAGACGCATTCCAACCGAAGTCGCCTGCGATCCCGTATTGGTGGGCGAATGCCTGGGAGGCGCGCTTTACATAGAAGACTTTAGACGCATCCTCGCTCGCATGAATTGTCTGGACTACCGGGTTGTTTCCAAATACAAATTAACCCTCAACAACTGGGAAGTGGAAAAAAAAGCCGGCATGATCGATTTCTGGTCCATGACGGTTCGAGCCTTTAAACTGGACCTGGAAGATCGGTGCGAAAATTATGGTCAGGTGGCCTTTTACAAAGGAACCATCCAAGACTCCCCCCATCGATTCGTGCTGGACGATCACCACACCTTTCCCACGGGCATTCCCATCCCTGTGTGCGGAAACACGGCGGCCATGTTAAACCAAACCCGATACGCCGAACATTTCAGAATTATTGGCGATACGCAAACCCATTACGGCCTCTTCGATTGTGGACCGCAAGAGGCGACAAAAGACGAGGGTTTCGGGGCCTGTTGTTAAATTCCCATGGCCAGCGCCCCAATCCGGGGCGCGGTTTGGGGTTAGACCAACTCTCTAAATATCAGGGTTGTTACATAAATTACGTATAAGGCCACCAGGACAATGCCTTTCCATCGACCCAGGTGGTTTTTTTGCATCATTAAAGGAATGATCAACCCGCAAACCAGAAAGCAGAAGGGAAAATCCACAAAAAGCGTCCCTGCGTCTCCATGCCAGGAAAAGCCATCGATAGCAAAGGAAATCGGAGCCATAACCAGCACGGTTCCCAGAATTAAAAGGGCGTTGAAAATATTGGATCCCAAAACGTTGCCCACGGTAATATCGCCGTGTTTGCGCAGTGCGGCAACCACGCAGACGGCCAGTTCCGGAAGCGAGGTTCCACCAGCGACAACCGTCAGCCCAACAACCACCTCGGGAACATTCAAGGTGCGAGCAGTGTCGGCTGCGCCCGCCACAAGCAAATCAGCGCCAAACACCAGAGCCAAAAGACCCACAGCCATTAATCCCAAGTCGACTGCCAGAGAGCGTTCGTGAAACTGAACCTCTTCTTCAATGCCCTGGTGTTGATCGCCCAATTCCGGCTCGGAAAGGGATTTGCGAATTAGCCAGATCATCCAAATCGCAAAGACTGCCAGGAGAATAAGACCGTCCAACCGAGTGAGTTGAAAGCCAATTAGGGCAAGTACAAAAGCAAGGCCGATTGCCAGGAAGCTAATGGGTCCGTCGAATTTAATGGAAACGGGCTTTATCTTCAGAGGGAAGATAATCGCAGTAATGCCAAGGATTAGCGTGGTGTTGGCAATGTTTGATCCAACCACGTTGCCAAGGGTAATCCCGGGTTGCCCTGAAGACGCTGCAATCACTGAAACCACCAACTCAGGGGACGAGGTGCCAAAAGCAACCAGCGTAAGACCGACCATCACGGCGGACATGCCAAAACGAAACCCCAGATTGGAAGCGCCGCCAACCAACCAGTCGGCGCCGTATTTCAAACCGGCGACCCCAATGACCACTGCCAAAATCACAGCAGGCCAAATGGTAATGGCGTTTTTCATGATGTCGTATATCAGTTGACCCATATGCGTCAGCCCCCTTCAAGAACCCTACATCATAGGGCTTTCCATCTCTCAGGTCAATGGCATTCGACAGGGGCAGCCCAACCTGATGGCCTGTTAATCAGGCAGAAAAAAAGAGCCAACCCGGATCAGGAGGACCCGGGTGCTGGAAAATGGCTTTAACAGAACTAAAGGCGCGTGACCACTTCAATGTCAACAGCCTGCCATCCCTCTTGACGAACGGATTTGGCTAATTCAAATTCAAGTATAAGTTCACGGCTGGGGAGCATATTAAGGGGGATGTTTTCAGCCAGATGAGAATCGTGGAAATAGACGGTCTTATAGGGAGAATTGGGGTGGCGCGTATCGATCAGCCATACACCGGCTGCAATCTTGTGCATGAACCGCAAGAAACCATAACCCTGTTCTCGGTTATACCAGTAGCAGGTGCCTCGAACACGTGAACCCAACTCGCCCCAGGCAGGCCCGCTTCGGGCGCTTTCTGATCGGGAGGGAATGAGATTGGGAATGAGATAACCAGACATAAACATATCAACTTCATGGCGAAGATCTGCAGAAACATTATCAAGCGCAACGACCTCAACCCGACAGCCCTTATTCTGAAGAGCTTGCACAACTTGAATAAAATCTCCGTCCCCAGTGGCAATGAGCACCCGGTCCAAATTTTCAGATTGCAGCAGGGCATCAACCCCAAGATCCAGGTCTGCATTAGCCTTGCCGTACCGGTTCCCAGTGTCGTCTACATACCATTTCACCAGTTTCTTAATAACTTTAAAGCCATAATCTCTCAGTGTGGAGTAAAACTTATTCACCCCTTCCCGATATTCCTCGTCTTGGCCAGCTCGATCTGCATCGTAGCTGACGTAGGCGTTCATTCGAAGGAGCTCCCCATCATCTCTGCTGGAAAATTCACGTAGTATATCATAACGGAGCCCTCGACCGCCGTTTCGATATAGATAAGCCACGTCCACGAAGACGCCGACTTTCAGATTTGCCATATGCGCTGACATATCATTCCACCCTTATAATTATTTTTTTTATGTGTTCACGTATCCATAACTCCATAAATAAACTCCAACTTATAGCAGAGATTGATCGATTTGAAAAGAAAAAGAAACCAACCACCCATAAAAATATTATCTGAATGCCACCCCCCATCTTTCTATCCTTTTCACTGCGTTCATGCTGTACAATTGGGTGGTCAAGTTTGACGAATTTTCGTTAACGGAGATCGGAATGCCAATGGAGAACACGTTAGAACATTTGGAACAACACCACGATTTTATAGATCGCCATATCGGCCCATCAGACACACAGATCAGCGCTATGCTGACGTCTCTGGGCATGTCGTCTCTTGAAGAACTGATTGAAAAAGCAGTCCCCTCAGACATTTTAGCAGAAAACCCCCTCGACCTTCCAGAGCCGCTCACCGAAGCGGCTGTGCTTGAGAGAATTAGAGGTCTTGCAGACCAGAACCGGGTTTTCAAGTCCTATATTGGAATGGGTTATTATAATTGTTACACCCCATCGGTCATCCTGCGCAATATCTTGGAAGACCCCGCATGGTACACTGCCTACACGCCTTACCAGGCCGAAATTTCACAGGGCAGAATGGAAGGCCTTCTCAATTTTCAAACTATGGTTTCAGAAATGACCGGAATGGAAATTGCCAACGCCTCTCTCCTCGACGAAGGTACGGCGGCAGCGGAAGCTATGTCCATGTGCAAGTCCTTGCAAAGCAAGAAGAAAGCCATGCGCGACTGCAACAAATTCTGGGTTATGGAAGACATACACCCCCAAACCCGGGAAGTGTTGGAAACCCGCTCCAAACCCCTGGGCGTGGAACTGGTTTATGGCTCCATTGACGATGGGTTCCCTCAGGAACAGGTTTTTGGCGTGCTTCTGCAATACCCCGCCAGCAGCGGTCGCGTCATGGATTTCGAAAGTTTCGCGGCGAAAGCAACCGAAAACGGGACCATGATTGTGGTTGCCACAGACCTTCTCAGCATGGCGCTTCTAAAGCCTCCCGGCGAATGGGGCGCAGACGTGGTTGTTGGCTCCAGCCAACGCTTTGGCGTGCCCATGGGTTTTGGTGGTCCTCATGCGGCCTTCTTCGCCACCAAAGACAGTTACAAACGCTCCGTGCCCGGTAGAATTATTGGGGTCTCCGTAGACGCCAACGGCAAGAAAGCGCTTCGCCTGGCTCTGCAAACCCGCGAACAGCATATCCGCCGAGAAAAGGCCACCAGCAACATCTGTACGTCTCAGGTGCTCCTGGCTGTCATGGCGGGAATGTATGCGGTTTACCACGGACCCGAAAACCTGAAGACCATCGCCACCCGCGTTCATCGGTTTACAGGAGCTTTGGCCAACGGATTGAAACGTCTGGGCCACAGCCTGGCGCACGACCACTATTTCGACACACTGACCATTCAACCCCAGGGCCTCGCTGTCAACGACATCAAGGAACGGGCGCTCGTCGCTGAAGTGAACCTGCGCTACCGCCCAGACGGCTTGATTGGCGTCAGTTTAGATGAAACCACAACCCGCGAAGACATCCTCGCTCTGCTGGCGCTCTTCGCCCCTTCTGGAGAAGTCGATTTTACGGTTGAGGATTTGGACAATGCAGATCATCACTTCCCCAAGAATCTGGAACGCACCAGCCCGGTTCTAACCCACCCGGTTTTTAGCGCCCATCATTCTGAAACGGAGATGCTGCGTTACATTACCCTGCTGGCGTCAAAAGACCTTTCCCTGGCCCATTCCATGATTCCCCTGGGCAGTTGCACCATGAAACTGAACGCCACAACCCAGATGATTCCCGTCACCTGGCCGGAATTCGGTCAGATTCATCCCTTCGCGCCCGCAGACCAGGCCAAAGGCTATCACGTGCTCATTTCAGAACTGGAGGGCATGCTAGCGGAGATCACCGGGTTCCCCGGCATTTCCCTGCAACCCAACGCCGGTTCTCAGGG
>JBNKOV010000239.1:0-7509 GCA_050294955.1 Holophagae bacterium | reverse complement strand
TCAAAAAAATGAAGACTATTTCTTTCTCTTAGAAGAACATTTCTTCGACGACGCAGTTGTGGTGTGCAAGAAAAGCAAGAAAAATTATGACATTGAATTTGAAGACCTTCCACATGAAGTTGTTGAGTTTTTTTTTTGTAGCTTTAATACCAGTGGCATTTTTTTGTTGTAATAAAGTGTTTCAGAAAAAGTTGTTCCTTACAATATTTGCATTACAAATGAACAATATTTACTTCACTGTAGAGTGAATCTTAAAAAAATATTTTATGTAGATGTTTACTAGCCAAATTTCACCAAATTCCAAAGTTCCAAGAATTTCCAGTGATTTTTTTCCTTAATTTCATCCTCGAAAAGAATTTTGGTTGGCGGCGCGTCTAAATCGTCGAATTGCCGGTTCTTACATGCCCAGATGTAGGAGGCAACGCCAAAACCGGATAAGAGCAGCGCCAGGGGCGCCAGAAAAATCAGGATTCCCATGAGAGACGTCTCCTTCTGAAGGTCCACGCTGTCATGCCGATCATGCTCAATGAACTGAGCGGCATGAGGATTGCGGCGATTAATGGGCCAATAAGACCGGTCAGCGACAAGCTGACGGCCACTGCATTGTAGGTCAGTGACAGGACAATGCTGCGACGCACTGCAATCTTCACCGAACCGGCCAGACCCGGCAATGCGGCTAAACGCCCCATGTCCCGGCCCTGGAAAATGACATCTGCGAATTTTATGGCCGCATCGGAGGCTTCATCGTGGGTTACCGCCACGCCTGAGGCCGCCAATGCGCCCATGTCGTTAAGTCCGTCTCCGGCCATTAACGTCTCCTCGGGTGAAAGCCCTCGGAGATATTCAAGTTTGGCTTCGGGCAACATGTTCCCGCGCCGTTGTCCTATGCCCAGTTGACCGCCCACTTCATCGACAGTGGGTTGATCGTCTCCGGATAGTACGGTTAACGCAAATCCCTGCTTGATCAACTGGTTGGTAAGTTTTTTCGCCTCAGGACGGATGGCGTCCTTGAGGGCGAATACTGCTGCGGGCCGACCGTTCAACACGGCGCATATTCGGGTGCTGCCCAAGGGCAGGTCGCGACATGCGTCTGTGAGGGTCTCCCGGGTTTCCCTTGGAACCTCGAATCGGGCCAATCCCTTGGGGGAAGATAGGATCAGGTGATGGCCGTCTATGGTTCCGCTCAGTCCGGAGCCGGGCAGAACGTGGGCGTCCATGGCCGGTCCGGTTTTCAGTTTGGGGCTTAATCCTTGTCTAAATGCCTCTACCACTGGGTGTCTGGCGCCGGATTCCAGTTCCAGAATGGCGGCTTCCAGCCAGTGGGGATTCTCTACAAATATTTTTTTCTCTACAATAACGGGCTTCCCGTTGGTGAGTATGCCCGTTTTATCGAAGACTACCTGGCGAATGTCTCTTAATCTACGGAAGATATCTGCGTTTTTGATCCAAATGCCCAGTCGCGAGGTGTCTCTTAATGCGAAGGCCTGGGCGGTGGGTTCGGCCAGGGCCAGGGCGCAGGGACAGGCCACGATGAAAATGGTGAGCGCAACGGAGAAGGCCTGGAACGGGGACGTGGTCCACCAGATTCCAATGCCCGCCAGCGCGCAAATCGTGACGCCAGTCATGAAGGTGAGGGCCAGGCGATTTCCTTTAACATCCTGCTTTCGCTCGCTTAATTGACGGGCAATCTGTTCCAGTCGCGCGAATTGGGTGTTGTCGAAGGCCGCCGTAGCAATAACCTCCATTTGAGCGCCCATGTTCACGGACCCGGAAAGCAGTTGATCGCCCTGTTTCAAGCGGATGGGTTTCGATTCGCCCGATACCACATGCAGGTTGAGAACGGCTTCGGAAGAACAGAGCGTCGCGTCAACGGGCAGAATGTCGCCGGACCGCAACCGCAGTCTGTCGCCCGGAACAACCTCTTCCGCAGGGAGCGGCGTCCACTGGTTGTTCCGCTCAACCTCAACCAACTGAGGCATTTTAGCGAGCAACCTTCGACCCTCCGCCAGGGCCTTATTAATGCCCGAGCGTTGAACATGTCGGCCAACCAACAGGAAGAAGACCAACATGCCCATGGAGTCGAAATAGATGTGGTGCAGGTCTCCCCGAATCAGGTTAAAAGCGCTTAAAAGCCAGGCGCTTCCAAGACCAATCGCGATGGGGAGATCCAGGTCGATGGCGTTGTGTTTCAAACCTGCTTTGGCTCTGATAAAGAAGTCTCTTGCGCAATAGAGCATCAGGGGCAAGGTGAGCCCGAAGGAGATCCAGCCAAACAGCCAACCGTACCAGCCTTCGGAGAGGCCGGTATAGAATGGCGTGCTCATGAGCATGATGTTGGCGGCAATAGCGCCGGAAATGCCCAGCTTCAGCAGCTCCTTATTGGTGGAGCCTGCGCGCTCCTTCTGAAGTCCCGCCATGTAGCCCAGATCGGCCAGGTTCTCGGCCAGAGTTTTTAAATCGGTGTCTTCTTCAAAAAAGAGGACCAGACGACCATCGGAAAAAGTGAGCTCTGAGCCCGCCACGCCCGGATGCGCCTGGGAAACCTTCTCAACCAGCCACACACAGGCCGGGCAATGCAGGCCCGAGAGATACCATTCGCATTGCAGCTTACCATCGGACTCGGTAATGTGCTGAGCGCGATAGTCCTCGGAGGCGAGGTAAGAGAAGGAGGCTGAGGCGGGTCCAACAGGCGCGGCTTTGGTCTGATCGCGGAAGCGGTAGTATTCTTCAAGGCCCCGGCCTCGAATGACATGCCATGCGGTTTCACAGCCGCTGCAGCAGAACTCGCTGTCTTCAAAATGGTGCGGCGTTTGGCAGTGCTTGCAAATTAAATTTTTGGGAGACGCCGCAATCATTGAATCCTCTTTTTAACACAAAAATATCCCGGGGTCGGTTTGCGGCCCGGGGAAAGAGCCTGGGACCGGCGTGGGAACCGGCCCCCAAGCTTAAAAGTCAGGCATTGCCCTTAACCGTAAGAACGGCGCAAGGGGCGTGGCGCACAACATATTCCGCCACACTGCCCATAATGAGATGGTTCAGGCCGCTGTGGCCGTGGGTGCCCATGACGATGAGATCCACATCATGGGATTTGGCAAACTCCACAATCACCTTGTTGGCTTTGCCTTCCAGGAAATGACCCTCACAGTCATCCCCGAGACCTGGGAGAAGATCGGATAAGGCCGATCGCCCTTTATCTTTCAGGCCGGAGAAATGATCGTCCACCCACTGTTCCACGCCGGGCATGAAATAGTAGGGCGCTGGCATTTCAAACGCGCCTGAATCGAAAACGTGGACAACGTCCACCTTGCAACCCAGGTTCTCTTTCAGGTGAATCACCATATCCAAGGCCTTCTTGGATATTTCTGAGAAGTCTGTAGCTAAGAGAATTTTGTTGATGTTCGTCATGGTATGCTCCTTATTACGTACTCTGGCGCTGTGAATTTATATAGAGCCATCCATAGGGGCTGTGTAAACGGGGCAGTGGCCCGCGCGGACCACGTGTTCAGTAACGCTGCCCAGGATTCGGTCGGGCAGTTTTGTATGGCCGGTGTGGGCCATGAAGATCAGGTCTACACCGTTGGTGTCGGCAAATTGGATGATCTCTCTTGCCGGGTGGCCGTTCGCCACAACGACTTCAATATCCAGGCCGTCTTTTTCTTCCGCAGCCATGGACTTCATGATCTCCCGGGCGCGTTGCTCGGTTTCCTCTTGGAAATCGGCGGCGTTGGGCAGAGATGAGCCATAGAGGTCTTGGAGGAAAGGTTCCTGAATGACGTGGAGCATGTAGATGCCAGCGTTAAAATGGGCCGCCATCTTGCGCGCATGGTGTAGAGCCTTGCGAGAAGCATCGGAAAAATCGATAGGGCAGAGGATCTTGCGAAGGTTGCCCAGGTTCCCGTTCCAATGTTCTTTTAAGGTTATGACTGGGCAGGGCGCCATGCGAACCATTTCTTCCGCTACGCTGCCTAGCAGCCAGCGCTTGAAGCCGCGGCGTCCATGGGTTCCCATGACAATCAGGTCAACAGGGTTTTCCCGCGCATACTCCAGAATGGAGGCGACTTCTGTAATTCCCCTGATCTGGACCCGATGAACCTTGTCGTTGTCGGCGTTGTAAACGTCCAGCACGTCGTCCATGCGGCGGTTTACATAGGGTTCCGGCTTGATTTCTATGGGTTCTTGCTGCAGTTTGTCAAATTTCTGAGGATCGTTCTCGTATAACAGGCTGGCGTGTAGCAGGAAAAGGTCTGCATCGAACTTACGAGCAAATGCGAGAGCGTTCCCCGCTGCAAATCGTGCGCAAGGAGAAAAATCCGTGGGGAAGAGAATGTTCTTAATGGGTTTCATGACGCTGCTCCTCTAAGGAGGTAAGGCCGTTAATTCATGCCTTTCATCATACTATTAGGCAAGACCGATGCCAAATTGAAAGTTGCATCTGGCGGCGATCTTTTTTGGAGAAAAAGAAATGAAAAAAAACTGGGGTGTATTTCCGTTAACAAGGAACTGGAATAGAGCCAGTTACAAGGGCTGACCCCCGTTTCTTCTTGTAAATTGGGTTTTTCAGCCCCATGGGGTTTATTTACTGATATGACCAGATCACAGGGCGGTCTTTTTGCGGGGATTGCCTCAACTTCTTCCCTCTGGGATTTCGGCCTGGGGAATCTTGCTCATGTTGGGGAATTTTCCGGGAAGTTCTCCTCAGGTCATGACGCGGTGCGGCGTGCTGCGATGGTTATGTCGTGGCAAGGATTTGAGGTGTTCGCCAAGCTTGGCTTGTTTCCGGGCCTGCTGTTCCTGTAGACTGTAGGGTGGACGACCTTTTACCATGGGGATATTTATGAAACCTCAATTTATTGCAGAAGTTTCCAGCAATCATCACCAGGACATTGAGCGGTGTTTCGCCTTCATTGACAAGGCGGCGGAGATTGGGTGCGACGCGGTGAAGTTCCAGTTGTTCAAGATAGATGAACTGTTTGCGCCTCAGGTGCTTGCCAAATCCAAGATGCATAGGGACCGCAGGGCTTGGGAGTTGGATCCCCTTCACATTCCTGCCCTTGCCAGCCATTGCGCGGCTCGGAAAATCCGGTTTTCCTGTACGCCCTTTTACCTGGATGCGGTGAGGATTCTTGCGCCCTATGTGGATTTTTTCAAAATTGCGTCTTATGAGCTGTTGTGGGGCGACTTGCTGAAAGCCTGTGAAAAGACTGGCAAGCCGGTAGTCCTGTCTACGGGCATGGCCGATCTTGATGAGGTCTGCCAGGCGGTGGATTCTTTTAGCGGCACCATCCCTGCGCTGCTCCATTGCAGCTCGGCTTATCCCACGTCTCCGGAGAACGCGAACCTGGCCGCCATTGAAACGCTTCGGCGGGAAACGGGGTGTACCGTGGGTTGGTCTGATCATACCCGCAGTCCGGCGGTGATCTACAGGGCCATTCATCGCTGGGGCGCCAGGCTTGTTGAGTTCCATCTTGATCTAGATGGGAAGGGACCGGAATACGAAGCGGGTCATTGTTGGCTTCCTCATGAAATGGAAGAAGTTATCCGCAATGTAAGGGCCGGTTTCGCGGCGGATGGGGATGGTCGAAAGGAGCCCAATGAAGAGGAAATGGCCGATTGCATGTGGCGCGCCGATCCGGAGGATGGTTTGAGACCCTTAAAGGCCATTCGCGCTTCGTTGGAGTTTTGACATGGCGTTGCCTCCATGCTACGCGGTGTTCCACATGAACCTTGCTTTTTCCTCTATACCAACAGAGGATAGAGGGAAGGTGATTGATCGGTGCTACGGACCCATGTTGGATGTGGCCGCTTCAGGCGCCCCCCTGGGAATTGAGTGCAGCGGGTGGACCCTCCAGGAGATTGAGCGGGTGCGTCCCCAGTGGATGCGCCGTTTTTCTCAGTTGTTAAAGCAGGGGGCTTGCGAGCTGATAGGCAGTGGGTATGTGCAGCTTATCGGGCCTCTGGTTCCCGCTCGGGTGAATGATTGGAATTTGGATCTGGGCATGGCCTGCTATGAACAGCTTCTTGGCGTCAGGCCAAAGTGGGCGCTCATTAACGAAATGGCCTATTCACCCTCCCTATTGCCTTTGTATAAGAAGCATGGTTTTCAGGGTGTTGTCATGGAGCGCAATAACTTTGAGACCCAAACCGGCGCTTCGGTTTCCGCCGACACCCGGCTTGCGAGCGCAGACGGCGTGACCATGCCCGTTCTATGGGCGGACTCCATTTTGTTTCAGAAATTTCAGCGGCTCATTCACGGTGACATTCATGAGGCGGAGTACCATGAGCACCTGGAAAAATGTCTGTTGCGGGGCGAGCCGCTCCCCATTTATTGCAGCGACGCCGAAATCTTTGATTTTCGGCCGGGCCGCTACCATTACGAGAAACAGGCCCATGAAGGGGAGTGGTCTCGCATTGAAGCCCTTTTTCATCAGCTCAAGGGCCGATTTCCGTGGAAACTGCCCCGTGACATTCCGGCCGCCAACGGCAATGGTCCCACGGTGAAAACGCCCGACACCCGTGACCCCTTGCCGGTAAAAAAGCAGCCCAAGTACAATATAGCAAGGTGGTCTGTGACCGGGCGAGATGACTTGAAATTAAACACTTTGTGCCATCGGCTCGCCCAAAATCCTGAGGACGGCCCTGCTTTCAGGAAACAGTTATGCGAGTTGTGGTCCAGCGATCTGAGAACCCATATTGGCGAACCTCGTTTCCTTGAGGCGATAGAGGCCTTAAATGGTCTTCTGGAGAAACGGAAATTGGACGGCGGATTTGCTCGGGGTCTGGATCCTGGCTCGCCTATATCGGCCAAGGCCCTAAAAGAAAAGGGTATTGAGCTGGAGCAGGACGCGATCTATCTCAAGCTGCGAACCGCTGATCTGTCCCTATCGCTTAATATCCGTCGGGGTCTGGCCATTAAAGAGCTGGGCTTTGCCCGCAACGGGTTCAGGCCTTTGGCAGGCACCCTGCCTCATGGGTATTTTCACGCTATTCGCATGGGCGCGGACTTCTATTCAGGCGGCTTGATTGTGGAGTTGCCGGGCCAACTGAAACGCATCACCGATTTGGAGCGCATGGAGCCCCAGTATTTTTGGAACAATGGACAACTGGCCATTCAGGGCGATCTCGAAACCTCGTTGGGGACCTTTCGCAAGACCCTGTTCTTCAGCTTGGGTGAACAGAAACTGGGGTTTCGCTACGATTTCCCCGGTTGGGAGCGACCCTTTGGGACGGTGCGAGTGGCCAACCTCACTCTGGCGCCTGAAGCTTTTTCCAAGAAAAACCTTTTCGTGCGTTGTCATAACGGCGGAGAGGATCTCCTCTCATTTAAGGTAAAGCCCTGCAACCACGGGGCCGCGGTCTCCAGCCTCATTTCCTGTGGGGCCGGTTTTGGCGCAACCGAGGGATATTTAGAACTTGCGGACCTGGAAAACGGGCTTATTTTGGAGTGGGATCCAGCGGCCTGCGCGGCGTTTCCCATGTTGATTCATCAGCCCGACCCGCCATCTCATTTTA
>JBNKOV010000238.1:0-7519 GCA_050294955.1 Holophagae bacterium | reverse complement strand
GGACCTAGCGCTTTCCCCACAGCTTCAGCAAGGCCCTTGGTGTGAAAATCGAGGGGCGAGCCTTTGTCCGTCCATACGA
Organism: Holophagae bacterium; assembly: GCA_050294955.1. Classification (GTDB taxonomy): domain Bacteria; phylum Acidobacteriota; class Holophagae; order Acanthopleuribacterales; family Acanthopleuribacteraceae; genus JBNKOV01. Next base: position 7,440 of record JBNKOV010000238.1, on the reverse strand, counting down.
GTTTGTAGGCTTCCGATGATTTTTTGGGACGAAAGGGAAGGATGAAAAGCCTTAGCAGCAACCATCGAGCCAGGGCCGGTATGTCAATAACCCTTGGATCTGAGAGAAATTGTTTGAGATATCGCCTGACAGCAGGAATTTCCGGATCATCGGGAGTTCCCAGGTTAACCAACAATACGCCTGTTTTAGTGGACATGAACCCATCCTTTCAAGGGGAGAATAGGGGGACGGCGGAGTTGATCAAGCCGTCCTCTCAACCCGGAAATTCTAACAGGAAGCCTCTCCTATTGAAAAATAGATTGCGAATCTTCAAGAGGATTATCCTTATCTAGCTGAGGAAATGGCAGATATACGGGGTCCTCGCCGGGCTCTCTTAAAGGCGCGGACTGGTGGACCTTCATTCCTATTACCGTTATATTGTCTTTACCTCCAGCTTCTTTGGCCAAATCAATAAGATGTTTCACGTCGAAGGTAAGATCGTCCTGGGACAGAGCCAGGATATGTTCTTCCAGTTTTTCAGGAAGGAACTCAGAATAAAGGCCGTCGGAACAAACCAAGACCAGATCCCCTTTACAGAGAGGTAAGTAGGAAATATCGGGCTTAACCTTCTCCTGAGTGCCCAAGGCTTGAAGAATCACGCTTCGCTGTGGGTGGTTCATGGCTTGGACTTCGGTAATGGTGCCCATCTCAACCAGGTGTCCCACAAAACTCTGGTCCTTGGTGATTCGTACAAGTTTGCCATCGCGAAGCACGTAGGCCCGCGAATCCCCTACCTGCAACAAATACATGACATTTTCTTTGACATAAACGGCTGTCATGGTGGCGCCCATGCCTCGTCTGGACCTGATTTCACGAGCTTTTTCTAATATGGAGCGGTTGGCTTTGTGAACGCCGCCCGTAAGAATGGCTACGGCCTGAGAGGGCTCTGCGCCTTTGAGTTCGGGATACTTATTTGTAAGGAATTCACTTAAAACAGAGATCCCGGTCTGGCTGGCAACCTCTCCAGCGGCAGCGCCGCCCATGCCGTCTGAGACTGCAAGGAAGAGATCGTCTTCCCCGGAAACTTCGAATAAGTTACTGGGATTTAAGGACTCCTGGTCTTTCCCCATGGGTTGAACGATGAAAGAATCTTCGTTTCCCGTGCGAACGCAACCAACATCCGTGAGTCCCTGAATTTGTATGAATTTGTTTAAGCTCATGAATCTTCCGCCTTTGACTCAAATTATAAGGAGCCTTGGCGGTAAAATCAAGATCGGGTATTGGGTGAATTTATTGAGATGGGGCGTCTTGGCCGATAGCAGGGTCTAAAAAGTGGGTCGTCTTGCGGATGGAGCCCGATGCAAGGCCTGGTCCACGAGCCGAAAGGAGCAGGGTTCGATACTTTTCAGGACGATAGGGACCGCCCGCCCCGGGTTGCCATCTGAATTGCAGCAGAGCCGAACCCTCGGGCGGGTCTGCCTCTTCATTCCATGTCCAAAGCCGTTGGTCTAAGTGGCGCCAGGCTTCTAAAGGGAATGAGGAGGAGAGTTCATCCACAAAAATCTGATACTCGCTCCCTTTGTCGAAATGACGCCAGCTCAAGAGGGTATGGAATAAGAAGGGATCTTCTTTGCTTTGAACCAAAGAGCTTAAATGGATGGAAGGACTGGCCAACTTTGGTTTAACCTGAAGGCCTCCTCCTCCGTCATCAGACCTGAGGGTCAGTTCGTAGGACTCTTTGTCTTTCTTAAAAACCCGGTCACCGCACCACGCGGCCAGTGCATAGGTAATGGATAGCTGAGAGCCCACAGGCGCTTGAATTTGGATCTTTCGGGTCTCGCCGTGAACGAAATTCGAAATCTCTCCGACAGTTCCCTTTCGAGATTCTCCTCCAGACACGGTCACGCTGATTTCCCGATCTCTATTCCCAGAAATCCCCAAAATGGGTAGACCCGTGAGAAACTTAGCTTTGCTACTTTGGAATTCATGATGTAGCGTTACTTCATATAGGGGAATGAGATGGGAGCGCGGTTGAGTGTCTGGCGCCGGGCTGGAAGGAAGCGCAAATGGCGACTCGGTCACTCTGGGCTCGATAACCAGTCGTTGGCCCGATGTTAACGACAGATTCGGTTTCGGCAGGGCTTTCCTCACGGGATCTTTATCCACTTCGGCCCGACGGATTAGATCGCGCCAGTATTCCCCGCCATAACCCACAGGATCTATGTCTTTTATGATATCCAGATTTTCCTGGAGGCTTTGAAATGAAACGGGTCGCTCCAACAGGCGCGTGTAATGAACGCGGTGCTGGGGATCATAAAGAAGCCACTGCCCATCTACCTTGGCCTCAGCCATGGTATGCTTGGGCCAAGAGACAATTCGACCCGAAACGCCCCGCTGATGCCAAAGGGCCGCCAGAACTTTGGATTGCATGTGGCATAAACTGTAACCATAACCGTATAAGTAGGTTCCCAGCTTTTTGCCTTGAGGCGCATTCCATACATAGAATGAATCTCGAACAAATTCATAAACCTTATCGGCAACTTCCTGTTCCGATTCTGCTCCGGTTAGAGGGACTGGGTCAAATATGGAAACGCCATCGACAAGGAGATCCGGGTTTTTGAGTGGACCTTCTAAAACGATTGAAGCCAACGGCTCAGAGCTGGTTTGACTATCAGCAACCACTGATTCGCCCTTTCTACAGGAGATAGAGAAAAGAAGCAATGGGGTAAAAACCAGGAGCCGGTAAACCTTAATCATGGCGCGGTTCTTTTCTGCTGTATTTTCTCGGCAATCACACCGCCCAGCGATTTGTGGATCAAGCCGGTAAAGAGCCAGAAGTAGAGAATGGTAAAGCTTAAAAACACAAATAGAAGTGGAATGAGACTAAAGGTGGCCAGGTTCATGATGTCTCTGCTGGAAAAAGCGAGCACCAACCTCAAGACTATTAAATTGAGAAGGGCACATAAGACAACGTCTATCAGATAAGAAGCCGTTTTATAATACAATTTAGACGGCGCGGGCTTATGGAGCGGTTCATTGCGTTCAAGAACCACATCGGCCTGATCGATTGACTTGGGTTCATCTTGAAAGTCGCGAAAAAGCGGGGCGTCAAATGTGGTGGGCGCAGGCGCTTTCTTCCGTCTGACTTTGGGGCGAGCGGGCGGTCCCTCAGGGAGCGTGGGTCTTGGCGGTCTGGCGGCGTTGGAAATGGGAACCCGACCAAAGAGGAAGCGGTTCTCTGAACATTTTTTCTCAAGTAGACGCAAGAGCCGGGTCTCTGTATGGCAGGACGCGCAGGCAGCCGCCTCCGAGGTTAAGGGCGAAGCACAAACGTAGCAGCGTTCCATAAGAGCCTCAAAAATCCACACTAGAGATAAGGCGCTCCCTCAAATAGGAGCGCGAAGCTGGGATGGCCGAAAATGCCGCCCATGGCGATTTCAGAATAACGTGCAGATGGAGATCCATGAGTTCGCCTCTCGACCAATCAGGGGCTGTACTTTGTCAACAACATCAATCCATGAAGAAAAAGAACCACTGATCCTTTTCTTCATCGGTAATTTTTGCGTGGTACCAACGCTGAATAACCTCAATATGGCGACGGGGCAAGTCATAAGCAGAACTGAGAACCAGCGAGCGACGAAATAGCTGAAGCGCCTCATCGGTTTCGCTTTCTGCAAGTTTAGTGAAGGCCAATTTAGACAGCACCTCGCCCAGGCGGTCTTTAAGGTTGGTATTGTCAATGTCATTGGAGAGAACTGCCAGCAACCTATCGCTGCCTTCCTTAACATAGCCACGCTTGAATTCGGCTTCAGCCAGGTCCATTTCCTGAGCGGAAACCTCTAGAACGGTGATCTTGGGTTGAACAGCGAGATACTCGCTACTCGCCTGGTCCAGTGTTTCCTTAAGCCGATCTTTTTCTTCGCCTTGTTCCAGACTAAGCTGGGAAGGGGCTCTTTTGTTCAGTTCTTCGAATCGGGGCTTGCCCACATCTTGAGCCCTTTGATAGGCGTAGGCAGCCATGAGGAAGTCGCCTTCATCTCGAAAATCGTTTCCGTATCCCAGGAAATCAGCGGCCTTTTGTTGGATGCTATCCCAGGCTATTTCATGAGTTAGACCGGTAAAAGCGGCGGCATGGGTTTCCACATCGCGCATTTTTTGGTATTTTTCAAATCCGAGATATCCACCAACTCCCAGGACAATTAATAGGAGTGGAAGACCCACCAGCAACAGTTTGTTTTTGGGTTTTGATTCTTTGGCAGGACGCACAACTCTGGAAACCTGACGGGCTTCCTCAACTTTTCCGTCGGAAGCTTCAGGGGTGAAGTAGCGGGTAATTTCGTCGTCCGTAGCGGATGTTTCCACTTCTTCTTCGTCATTGCCGCCGCTGTCTTCCAGTTCCAAGCTGCGAATTTCGGTAATTTGTTTTTTCCGTTGGTCCAGGGCCGACTGGACCTGATCCAGACCTTCAAGGTTGGGAGACTCGGCCGAAATTTTTCCTAGGATGGACTCCACTTCGGCATGTTTCCCAGCAGAGAGAAGGTCTCGCGCTTCTTCCAGTTGGGCCAATAATTCGCTTTCCCGGTTTAGGGCGGCATTGGCTCGTTCAACGCAGACCAGGGTTTCCTTGTGATTGGGGTGAACTTCTAAAATGAGGTTCCATTTCTCGATGGCGGCTGAGAATTGGTTCTCTTTAAAGAGGGCCATGGCTTCGTTGTAGATGCGGATCAGGTCTTCTTTACCCAGCTTCTTTGCTGGGGATGCGGCTCGAGGCGCGGGATCTGAGTCCGGGGTATCGGACTCAATAAGCGGCTTTACGTTATTGATGTAGTCTTGAACAATGCGATTGCCCGGTTCTGCCTGGAGCGCTTGTTCCCAAATTCTGACTGCGCTTTCGTAATCTTGAATTTCATAGAGGCTGACCCCCTGTTGGATGAGTCGCTCTACATCGACAGACTTTTCGCCGCCTTCGCTCATGGAGGCTTCTGCGTCATCGGTCAATTGCCGGGTGGTCCTGGCTGCGGAAACATCTGCGGGAGAAGGCTGCGCTGGCGCGGCCTGACAACGGGCTTCAATTTTTTTATAAAGCCCTTGCAGATCTGCATTTTTAGGATGCTTTTGAACCAACTTCTCACATAGCTTAAGCGCTTCGGGAAACTTTTTGGCTGCGTAAAGCTGCTTGATTTCATTGAGAACTTCTTTCGATGTTCTTTTTTTGGGTTTAGCGGCAGCGGCGCCGCCGGACAGCTCCGAAAGACCTTGTTTGGCTTTCTCGTGATTGGGGTCCATTTCGAGAACCTGTTCCCAATACTTTTTAGCCGCACTGTGATCTTTAGATGAATACGCCATGAATCCTTTTAGATACAGGTCCTCGACATTGTCACTCATAATCGTTAATACCGCCTCTCCACAAAAAACCAGGCTTTGCCCGCTCTATGAAACAAAGTTTAAAGAAGGGCGTGAACTATGTCAAGCAGCGCCGTCCCTGAAATGTAAATAAAGGTCGATGTAAAGGGCTCCCCCAGCCTCACGGTGTGAGGTTGGTGGGGTGTTTTTCTCCTATTGAGAAACCAGACCCCACTTGTCCGAAGCCAGATGAAATGGGACAAGAATCTTATTATGAGGTCAGGTTGGCCCTAAATTTGCTTATTTTTTGGACACGGCATGTCCGTGCCGTTGTGTTTCAACACAGTTTTGGAGAAACCGTAAAATTTGCCGGGATTCGTTGTGCATTCATGCAGTCTTGTATATAATATCGGGCCTGCTGAGAAACGATCTCTTTAGGGGAGCTATCTCTCTTGACTACCTTTGATGGTCCTTTAAATTATTTTCTACTCTTAATCACTTCCATGATCACCACGCTTCTTCTGGTTCCCCCCATTAAGAAACTGGCCCGGGCGACTGGCGTTATTGACACGCCGGGCGAGAGACGGGTTCACACCCGGGAGGTTCCGCGAATGGGCGGCCTGGCCATGTTCTTTGGTTGCATGGTTACGTTCCTCATATATACCAACGGTTTTGAGCAATACCGGGGTATTTTTCTGGGCATGGTGATCATTGTCATAGTGGGCATTGTAGACGACACCTTGGGTCTTGAGCCGAGACTGAAGTTTCTGGGTCAGCTTGTGGCGGCCCTAGCAGCCATGACCATGAGCGGCGTGGAAATCGACTTTCTGGGCGGTGTTCTGGGATCGCATTTCAGTTTGGGTTTCCTATCCTGGCCCCTGACTATTCTCTGGATTATCGGCATTACCAACGCCATTAATTTAAGCGACGGGTTGGATGGTCTTGCCGGGGGCATTTCGCTTATTGCTTTTACCAGCTTTGGTTTCCTGGCATATCAACGGGAAGAGCTTGCCATTTTCACCCTTTGCCTGGTTCTCATTGGAAGCATTTTGGGCTTTCTACGCTATAACACCCATCCAGCAGAGGTGTTTATGGGAGATACCGGCTCCTTGTTTTTGGGCTATTGTCTGGGCACCTTCTCTATTGCGGGCAATCTGAAGTCGGTTACAGCATTGACCTTAATCGCGCCTGTTCTTGTGCTTCTGGTTCCTATTGCGGACACCTTATGGGCCATTTTTCGTAGGATTAGGGAAGGGCGCAGTCCGTTTAGCGCGGATAAAATGCATTTTCACCACAAGCTGCTTAGTACGGGAATGGATCATGCTCAAACTGTCTCCGTAATCTACGGTCTGTCTGGCGCTCTGAGCATTAGCGCAATTGCTCTGGGCAACTCCAGCAATTTCAAGTTTTTACTAGTCCCCCTACTTTTTGCAGGCATCCTTCTTTTTATCCTCCAAATTACAGGCGTTGTGAATCTGGCTCGAATCATTGGCCGCATGTACGCCCGGTTGGACCGCATGTTCCCCTTTCACGCCAGATATTTCTTAACTCGGCTTTCGCTGTGGTCCATCGCTGCAGGAGCTGCGCTCTACCTGACTTCGTTCATGTGGGGTCTGGCTCAGGCTCAATCCAACATGATTCTTGTGGTTGCCATCGTGGTGGCCCTGGTTCTTATTCTCACTATGACAAAAAGTAGAAACGGCCATAACTACATGGTTTTCAGCTTTTTCTTTCTTGCTGGCGTCATGGTGATGGTGATTGGACAGATCCCCGAAGCCCATATGGCCAGGATCTATTTTGAGCCGGCGGGCTTCACATTTATGGCTCTGGGCATTGCAGGAAAGATCATCTTTAAGAAGAGCATCGATCTTTTTCTCAGCACGCCTTTGGAGTTTTTTATTTTCCTGGTCCTGGTCTCCATAGCCCTGATCCCCTCGGAATTGAGAACCCAGTATAACCTGGCGGGCAATACCTTGCGGACCTTTTTCCTTTTCCTTTCCATCAAGGTTCTGGTCCTGAACGTGAAAGGCCGCGCTCCAGATTCATTGAGCGTGGCTTCCAACGCGTAGTGTCTCCCTTTTAGGAGACAGGTCCCATCAAAAGCGGGGTTTTGACCCT
>JBNKOV010000237.1:0-7523 GCA_050294955.1 Holophagae bacterium | reverse complement strand
CGCCCGCAAATGCAGAGCCGGTCTTTTCGCCTGCCTGTTGAGCGCCTACAAGGTTCTACTCCATCGCCACACTCGTGAAGCCGATATCATCGTTGGAACGCCCGTTGAAGGTAGGCCTGAAACCCGATTCGAGAATCTGGTGGGTTATTTCGTAAATATGGTTCCCATACGTTCTCAGCTCCGGGAAGACATGACCTTTAAGGACCTGGTCAAGCAGGTTCAGTCTACGGTAATGGCCTCTCTCGACCACGGCCACTATCCCTTTTCTAAACTGGTAAAGGCGCTCAATGTGGCGCGAGATGAGAGCCGCACGCCTCTTTTTCAAACAGCGTTTATCTTGCAGAACTGGATGCAGGATATGGAAGAGAACAGCAAACAAGCTCTGGTTCTGGAACCGATGATGGAGATTCACCAAACCGGTGAATTTGAGCTGGCTCTGGAAATTATGGAAATCGGCGGTCGATGGCAGGCGTTTTTCAAATACAACCCCGATCTCTATTCACCCCAACGCATCACACGCTTGGGCCAGCATTTCCTTATGTTGGCGGCTCAGATCAGTCAGAACCCCGATGCGGGAATCAACCAAATCCCACTGTTAAGCGCGACGCGACAAGTCCCAGCCCATGAAAACCTGCCCCAGATCAATCTGGTGGAAACATTCCAAAGGCAGGCGGCGGCAACCCCAAAGGCCCCAGCCATAAGCTACAATGGGGAACAGTTGACCTACGCAGAGCTGAACGCCTGGGGCAATCGCATTGCCCATACCCTTCTCAGCCACGGCGTTGAAACGGAAGAACGGGTTGGCATTTGCATGGAACGGTCCAGCCAGATGGTGGCCGCCATTCTTGGCGTTCTCAAGGCCGGCGCGGCGTATGTTCCCCTGGATCCCGCCAACCCCAAAGACCGCAATCATTACATCGCAAACGACGCGGGCATTCGCATCATGTTGGTCCATCAGCAGACAGGCCACATGGACATGGCTGTCCAAAAGAATCTGAATGTGGATGGGGATCTGAAGCCGGCCGACCACAACCCGCAAGTCTCCCTTACCGAACAAAACGGGGCCTATGTCATCTACACGTCGGGCTCCACAGGCAAGCCTAAGGGGGTTCTTGTCACCCATGGCAACGTTGCCAGGTTGATGACTGCGTCCGAACGACATTACCAGTTTGGGCCGTCGGATGTATGGACCCTGTTCCACTCTTTCGCCTTCGACTTCTCCGTTTGGGAAATCTGGGGCGCGTTGTTGTATGGAGGCCGCCTGGTGGTGGTCCCCTACGAAACTTCCCGAGAGCCCGAACGCTTCTTCCAATTGCTGACGGTAGAAGGGGTTACCGTATTGAATCAGACGCCATCCGCCTTTTATCAGCTAATTCAGGCTCAACAAAATGCGAAGGCGGAAACGGCTTTGCGTTACATCATTTTTGGGGGCGAGGCCCTGAATTTTCAGGCCTTGGAACCCTGGTTCCGCAAATACGGAGACCGACAGCCCCTGCTGGTGAATATGTACGGCATTACCGAAACCACGGTGCATGTGACCGCCCGCCCAGTAACCCTGGCCGATGTTGAGGGCCGCAGCTCACTTATCGGCGATCCTCTCTGCGATCTGCAATGCCACATACTGGACCCCCAATTGGCCCAAACCGAAACGCCAGGCGAGCTGTTTGTGGCCGGAGACGGTCTGGCTCGCGGCTACCTCAACAGGCCCGCCCTAACCGCCGAACGCTTCATTCCCAACCCTCATGCAACAAAGCCCGGCGACCGTTTATACCGCACAGGCGATTTGGGTTGCCTGACGCCGGAGGATGAGACAGCCTATCTCGGTCGAACCGATCATCAGGTGAAAATTCGAGGGTTCCGCATTGAGATTGGCGAAATCGAAGCCATGCTGCTGCGTCACCCCGCTGTAAAGGAAGCCTTTGTCTGCGACCGAACAGGCGAAGGCCAAAGACTCTGCGCCTATGTGACGACTGGCAATGCCGCATCCGCTGAAAGCCTGCCGGACATTCGAGATTTCCTAAGCCAATCTCTTCCTGCATACATGATCCCGGCGGAGTGGGTCTTCCTGGAAACCTTTCCCTTGACCCCCAATGGCAAGCTGGATCGGGCCGCGCTGCCTGCGCCGGACCAGACTGTAGCTTCCCGAGAATTCACCGCGCCGCGCAGTCCTGAGGAGCAATTGCTAACCAAAGCCTGGGCCGCCGTGCTGAAGGTGGATCGCGTGGGAGTTCACGATAATTTCTTTGAGTTAGGCGGCGACTCCATCATGAGCATTCAGGTGTCGTCCCAAGCCCGAAAGCTGGGTTTGAGCATGAAGCCAGCCATGCTCATGCGCTATCAGACCATCGCCGCGCTTGCCGAACAGATCAACACGCTGCCCGTCTCGACTGCGGCGCAGGGTCCCGTGGACGGCCCGGTCACGCTGACCCCTGTGCAACACTGGTTCTTTGAACAAGATCTCGCCGAACCCCATCACAACAATCAGGCGCTTCTAGTGGAGCTGGCCGCCCCGACCGATCCCCGAATTCTTGGACGGGCTCTTGCCGAAATTGTGAATCACCACGACGCCTTGCGCCTCAGGTTCCCTGATCAAATCACGGGCATCCATGGCCCAATCGATCAAAAAGCCCGCTTCCGTTTTGAGGATTTATCCAAGCTGGAAGAAGTCGAAAAGGAAAACCGTTTCAGGGGAATGATCGATCATTGCCAAGGCAGCTTCGATCTGGCCGCAGGTGATCTGATAAACTCGGTCCTCTTCCACTTCGGGGATCGACCAGACACCTTATTCATCGCAATCCACCACCTCTGTGTGGACGGCGTGTCCTGGCGAATTCTGCTTGAAGACCTGGAATACGCCCTGGGTCAACTGCAGGCTGGTTTTGAGGTGACGCTGCCTCCCCGCACAACCTCCTTTCAGGAATGGTCCAAGATCCTACATGAACAGGCCGCGCAGATCCCGGCCCTAGCGCCCCTTGGCCCGGTAGCCCAATTGCCGGTGGATTATGATTACGATCCATGCCACAACACGGTTGCCTTGTCCGATGTGATTAAGGTGGGCCTGAACGCTCGCAAGACCCGCGATCTTCTGGTGGAAACGCCGTCCGCCTACAACACGGGCATGAACGATATTCTGTTAACCGCTCTTGCCCAAACCCTCTCGGCCTGGACGGGCGAGGCAGCTCATCTCGCCGATCTGGAAGGTCACGGTCGCGAGGCTGGTTTTTCCGATGCGGATCTGTCTCGGACAGTGGGATGGTTCACAGCCATCTATCCCGTGGTTTTATCCTGCGAATCACAGCCCGGCGACGCGCTGAAAACCATGAAGGAACGGCTTCGTCAAATACCCGACGGCGGCCTGCACTACGGCATGCGCCGTTACCTGCACCCACAGGAATCCATTCGCAAAGCCATGACCGAAGCGCCTCAAGCTCAACTGAGCTTCAATTATCTTGGACAATGGAACGCACAAACCTCGCTCTTCCAAAAAGCGTCTCCTGCGCCGGGCGTCCGAGGCCCGGAAAACATACGACCCTACCTGCTGGAAGTGGACGCTATTGTTCAAGAGGGCTGCCTGGAGGTGAATTGGACTTACGCTTCCAAAGTCCACAAAAGAGAGACCGTATTGGACCTGGCTCAGGGCTTTATCAGGGCGCTGGAATTGCTGGTAGACCATTGCATGTCGCCCGAAGCGGGCGGTTATACGCCTTCAGACTTTCCCCTTGCTGAGTTGCAGAGTTTCGAGTTGGATCAACTCCTGGCTGAAGCCCCCGCCGTTCAAGACATCTACCCGCTCTCACCGCTGCAACAGGGCATGCTGTTCCACCATCTCGCAGAACCCCAATCCGGTCTTTATTTGGAACAGGTGGTGTTCACGATTAACGGCGCTCTGGACATCCCCCAATTCAAGGCGGCCTGGCGAGAGATACTGACCCTTTTCCCCGCTTTGCGAGCCGCGTTCTCCTGGGACAAAACAGATAAGCCGCAAACCCTTGTGGTCACGAATCCAACGTTGCCGTTCACCCATGTAGACCTAATCGGTCAGGAGTTTGACGAGCCCGGCTTTTTGGCGGAGGACCGAAAACGAGGATTTGACCTGGGACAGGCCCCGCTCATGCGCTTGAACCTCGTCCAACTGGATCGCGAGTCATTCCGCGTGATCTGGACCCATCACCACCTGCTGCTGGATGGCTGGTCGCTCCCCATTATTTTGGAACAGGTTTTCAAAACCTACGCCGCGCTGTGCGAAGGCCATGAGCCGCAACGCATCAAGAACCGTCCCTATCGGGATTACATCGCCTGGCTTCAGGATCAGGATGAGACAGAAGCCCGAACATGGTGGCAAGCCAACCTGCAAAATCCGCCATCCTGCGGCTTCGCGCCAGCACCCAATGGACCTCGCTCCTACGGCGAGGCGCAATTGCGACTCAGCGAAGAGGAAACAAGGGCGATCAACGCGATGCTTCGCAGCCATCGCTTGACTCTAAACGCGCTGGCGACGGGCGCCTGGGCGCTATTGACGGGAGCATACGCAGATACGAGAGATGTGCTGTTTGGCACGGTGGTATCGGGCAGACCCGTCGAGTTAGCGGGGGTTGAATCCATGGTGGGCATGTTCATAAACACCCTGCCTGTTCAAATTCAAGTGTTTCAAAACACAACGCTTAAATCCTGGCTGCGCGAGCTGATGAATCAACAGGCCGAACGAGAAGCCCATGGCGCGGTCTCTCTAGCGGATATCCAGTCGTGGTGTGGCGTAGAGCCTTTCGAGACCCTGCTGGTGGTTGAAAACTACCCCATGGACGACGCCATAATCGGCAGTTTGGGCATTGAGGACGCCCATGTCAGCGAGATGACCCATTATCCCCTAACCATGCAATTGGCCCAGGATACTCAACTCTGGCTGCGTTTGTCCTATGACGCGTCCCGGTTTGGCGCCGATGAGGCCAACCGCATTCTGGCCCGATTCCACCATTTGCTCAGCATCATGACCGCTCATCCCCAAGCCCAACCCACGACGTTGGATTTATTGACGCCCCAGGAGCAAGCCCTCTGTCTCCAGGACTGGAGCGGCGTGGCAAGCGACTACCCACGGGTTGGGATTACGACGCTTTTTGAAGAACAGGTTCAACTATACGGCTCAAATCCGGCAGTGATTCAGCCCGGCGGGGACACGCTCAGCTACTCTGAGCTGAGTCAGACCGCCAAACGAATCACAGCGCTTTTACGTCAGCACGGGGTAAACAGAGGCGTGTCGGTGGGCTTGCATATGAATCGCTCGCCACAGTTGATTGCCGCCATGTTAGGCGTCTTGGGCGCAGGCGGATTCTATACGCCCCTTGATCCGGAGTACCCGGAAAGCCGCCTGGCGTTTATGATGGAAGAGGCCCAAATGCCCGTGGTCATTACCGAACGGGCCTTAGCCCTGCCACAGACCAGGCATGACTTGAAACAGCTCTATGTGGATCAGTGGCAAGATATTGAACCAACCGACTTTACTCCATCCCGACCAGAAGATCCAGCCTACCTCATGTTCACATCTGGATCTACGGGCCAACCCAAGGGCAGCGTGATTGCGCATCGCGCCGTGACGCGTCTGGTTCGCAACGCCAATTACCTGACGATTTCCCCCGACGACGCCCTGGCCCAGCTCTCCAACACGGCCTTCGACGCCGCGACTCTTGAGATTTGGGGCGCGCTTTTGAATGGCGCGCGCTTGGTTCTCTCTCCTCATCGCAGGCCCTCGTTGGAGGAACTGGGAGGCTTCCTGAGAGATTCCCAGATTACCATCGCGTGGCTGACCGCCGGGCTGTTCCATCAAATGGCCGATGAACAGATGACGCAGCTTGGCGGATTGAGATGCCTGCTGGCCGGCGGCGACACCCTCTCGCCAGAGCATGTGATCCGAACCTTAAACGCCCATCCCAACCTGACCCTGATCAACGGCTACGGACCTACCGAGAACACCACCTTCACCTGTTGCTGGCCCATGACCCAAGCGCCGGAACCCGGCCCGGTTCCCATCGGCAGGCCGATTTCCAACAGTCAGGTCTTCCTCTTGAACAAGGCGCTTCGCATCACGCCGCCCGGCGCTGCTGGCCAGCTATTCGCAGGAGGCGCGGGCCTTTCATCGGGTTACCTCAACAGACCCGCGCTAACCGCCGAACGATTCATCCCCAACCCCTTCTCAAACACGCCAGGAGACCGGTTATACGCCACAGGCGACCTGGCCAGGCATGACCACAACGGGGTCATCATGTTCCTGGGCCGAGTGGACCACCAGGTCAAGCTTCGGGGCTACCGGGTAGAGCCAGGAGAAGTTGAAAACCGGCTCATGAGCCATGAAAACGTAGAACACGCCATAGTGATGGTCCGAGACATATCCGGCGACAAACGCCTCATCGCCTGGACCACGCCCGCCGAAGGAGACCCAGACGCATTAAGAGACCATCTGCGCCAACAGGTTCCGGATTACATGATCCCCTCGGCCTTTGTCTTCATGGACCGCCTGCCCTTAACCCCCAACGGCAAGGTGGACCGAGCGGCCCTGCCCCTGCCAACCGATGCGGTAAAAACCGGACAGACCCTAGAGCCGCGCACGCAAACAGAACAAGCCCTGGCCCGCATCTGGAGCGATATTCTGGGAACAGCGCAACCGAGCATTGACGATAACTTCTTTGAGCTGGGCGGTCACTCCCTGCTGGCTACCCGCGTTCTCTCCCGCATTAAACGAGATTTCCAAATTGAGCTTTCCTTGCAAACCCTGTTTGAACAACCCACAATTGCAGGCCTTGCAGCATGCATCGAGCAGAGTCGCGCCGTTCGGGAAGACCTGATAAAACCCGTGGATCGAAACCAGCCTCTGCCTCTGTCCTTTGCTCAACAACGCCAATGGTTCCTGAACCGCATGGACCCGGGCGATCCGGTCTACAACATCACGGGCGCATTGCGCATCAATGGCCCGTGCTCTAAATCGGCCATGAGCGAGGCATTTGGGGATCTGATCCAACGTCATGAAATCCTGAGAACCCGGTTCAGCGAACACAACGGGCAACCGGTTCAAATACCGGGCGACGGATCAGACATGACGCTCATGACCTGGGAAGGACCCGACATTGAGTCGCTTATGGATCGAGAAATCGGGTTCTCGTTTGATTTGGAAACAGGCCCCCTGTTCCGTCTCGTCTGGCATCCCATGGGACCCGACTCCTGCGTGCTGGTCATGAATATGCACCACATCATCTCAGATGGTTGGTCCATGGGCGTGTTCATGAAAGAGCTGGGCCAGTGTTATCAGGCCTTTGCCGCCGGAACCCGTCCCAATCTGCCCAAGCTTCCCATTCAGTACGCCGACTACGCCGCATGGCAACGGAACTGGCTGGACGAAGCGCGCCTCGCCAACCTGCTCTCCTGGTGGCGAGACATGTTGGAAGACGCGCCCACCCTGGAACTGCCAACCGACCGCCCACGACCCAAAACCCAGACCTTTAACGGAGACAGCCATGTCTTCAGTTTCAGCGCACAGC
>JBNKOV010000236.1:0-7527 GCA_050294955.1 Holophagae bacterium | reverse complement strand
CCAGGGGCAGTAGACCATGCCGTCTTTAACCTGGCCTTCATGCAGCTCGGTTTGGAAATGAGGGCAGATATTGTGTATGGCGAATAGGCCCTCTTCCGTATGGTATACGCCTATTTTGTGGCTGTCCTTTTCGTATTTAACAGCGCCGCCAGGCGGCAGATCCTCTGACTTACAAACCTTTTCCCACATTCAGGGCCTCCTATAGGTTTCGGCGCTGCCCAGCATCGTGTTGTACAGAACCATATCTTTGCCGTGCAGATCCATGCCGTCGGCGAAAAACGGGGTTTGCCAGAAGTGGATCAGCCGGGCTTCGGCGTCTAAAACAAGAATCATGCTCTTTTGGGTTTGGGCCGGGATGAGCTGGCCGAACAATAACCAATATTGATTTTTGATGAACCGCACATCGTAGATTTCACAGTTCCCGCCCAATTTGGCCATGTACTTGTCCAGGCCCAGGTTGAGGTGGCGGATATACTGGGCGTTGGCTTCCATATGGTATAGCCGTCGGCCCGATTTTCTGGCCGCAACCAGTTCCCAATTTTCCAAAATATGGAAGACCATGCTGGGGTCGTCTTCGTTGGGGTCGTAATCGTTTAAAAGGTAGCGCTGTTGCGCCTTCACATTCTCGTCTACTCTGGCCAGGGCGCTGGGGTTCTTGGGTGAAACCACCAGAAAAGCGTTGTCGGGTCCGGCAAGGGCGTTTGGCAGTTGAAGGTCGTATGCGTTCTGGAACGCAGCCTTGTCATTGAGAACCAGGGCTTGCCCGTCCTCCCCGTTGGTGAGCACCATGTTTGATCCCACAAACCCAATGCGACCGGGGTTTTTGATGATTTCGCCTTTGCCGCCGTAGGTTGGCGAGCCATAATAGTTCAGGTCAAAAGCGGGGCGCCGAAAGGCGATGACCAGGTCCTGTTTGGGAAAGGTGACGTAGAGATCGCCATCCGGGTTGAAAGCTGCCTCCCCAATGGGCCGGTAGCGATTCTTCTCCCGTTGCGCGCCCTTCAGGTTTCTTTGAAATTGAAGACCCGTTACGGGGTAGGGAAGGGGCGTTGGCTGCTGGTTTAAGACGAGATCAAAAACCGGAATGCGCGTGATGGACATTTCCGGTTTTTTTGAGACAGTTTGGGGTTTCTCCTCCCGTTGGAGATCCTGTTGACCGGGTTTTTCGACCTCCTGGCAGGAGGAAGACAGGCCGGTTGTGAGAATCAGGAATGGAAGGAGAAACCAACGCATCAGGCAAGCGCCTGCTTGAGGTCTGCGATGAGATCGTTTACATCTTCAATGCCCACAGACAGACGAATCAGGCCGTCCACAATGCCGAGCTTCTGGCGGATGTCGTGGGGAACTGCGGCATGGGTCATGCTGGCGGGGTGACATACCAGAGATTCGACGCCGCCCAGGGATTCGGCGAGGCAGAAGAGCTTAAAACTCTCCAAAACCTGCTTCGCTCTCGCCATGGAAGGGACTGTGAAAGAGACCATGGCGCCGAAAGAGCCCATTTGCTTCAGGGCCAGTTCACGCTGGGGATAGTCGGGAAGCCCTGGATAGTACACCTTGTCTACCCCAGGCAGGGCGACCAATGCTTCGGCAAGGGCGTTTGCATTGGACTCGTGTCGGTCCATGCGAACCGCCAGCGTTTTGATGCCGCGCAGGGTGAGCCAGGAATCCATGGGACTCAGAATGGCGCCTGCGGAGTTTTGGATAAAGTGAATGGGTTCTTCCCATTTGGCTTCACGGGCAATCAGCGCGCCGCCGACGGAGTCGCTATGACCGTTCAGAAATTTGGTGGTGCTGTGGATAACAAAATCCGCGCCAAGGCTGAGCGGCGATTGCCGGTAGGGCGTTGCGAAGGTGTTGTCCACGCAAAGCAGCAGGTTGTGCGCCTTGGCAATCTCGGAAACCGCTGCGATGTCGGTCAGGGTGAGCATGGGGTTGGTGGGCGTTTCAATGAAAATCATGCGGGTCTTGTCGGTGATCGCGGCCTTAACAGCGGCCAGATCGGAAGTTTCCACCCAGGAAAACGTCATGCCGAATTTGGTGAAGACCTTGTCCATCAAGCGGAAGGTGCCGCCGTAGGTATTGCCGGTGAACACGAAGTGATCGCCGGCTTGAAACAGAGACATCAGGGCGTTGGTGGCGGCCATGCCGGAAGCAAAGGCGAAACCGCAGGCGCCCTTCTCCAAAACGGCAAGGTTGTCCTCTAAAGCCGTTCGGGTGGGGTTCTTCGTACGGGCGTATTCAAATCCCTTGTGTTCTCCAAGCGCGTCCTGGCGGTAGGTGGACGTTTGGTAAATGGGCACCATCACGGCGCCTGAATGAGGGTCGTACCATTGCCCCCCGTGAATCGCATCTGTTGCAAAAGTCATAATTAAATTTCCCCCTCTGTTAAAGCTTTCACCCATGGTTTACTGCTATATCGTTCAATGGTGTCTGCGAAAATGGTGACAACGGTCTTGCCTTCGCCCAGTTGCTTGCAAAGCTCCAGGGAGGCATGAAGGTTTGCGCCGCCGGATCCGCCCACAAGGAGGCCCATTTTAGCGCCCAACATCTTGCATGCCCTGAAACTGTCCTCATCGGCCACGTCTATAATATGATCAGCCAGGTCCAAATCCAGGGTGTCGGGAATGAATGAGTTGCCAATGCCTTCAATTTGATAGGTTCCTTTGGGGCCGCCCTTGAACACGCTTCCCACGGGCTGAACCAGCCAGCATTTGGCGTTTGGATTGTTCTTGGTCAACCAACGGGCCATGCCGGTGAATGTGCCGCCAGTGCCTGCGCCCAGGGCCAGGCCGTCTGGGTAAAAGCCCGCTTGCTTGTAGATTTCTTCGCCCAGAATATGCTCGGCCTGATCCGGGTTGGCCGGATTGGAGAACTGTTGGAGCACATAACCATCGCCCCGTTCCTCCGCCATGTCATAGGCCATTTTAATGCAATCCGGCATGCCGAATTCCTTGGGGACAAGCACCACTTCCGCCCCATACAATTTCATTAAAGCAATTTTTTCGGCGCTCATGCGGTCTGGAACGATGAAGGCTGTTTTATAGCCCTTCAGGTTCCCCACCATGGCCAGGCCAATGCCCGTATTGCCTGCAGTTGGTTCGATCAGCGTCATGCCTGGCTTGATAAGGCCCTGTTCTTCCGCGGCTGTTATCATGGCCAGCGCGGGGCGGTCCTTAATGCTGCCGCCGGGATTGCACATTTCCAGCTTGGCGAGAAGACGGGCTCCGCCTTCCGGAACAATAGGACTCAGGTCCAACAACGGCGTGTTGCCTATGAGTTCCACGAGCGAGTAGGTGATCATAGCAAAATACTCCTCCAGATGTTAAAACTTAGTCTAACGTTAGACCAGCTTTTCAGCAACCGCAAAAGCGGCTCAACCCACCACGTTCAACGGAAGCCTCCACGTCCATTGGACCTGGTTCATGCTGAATTGCTGCGTCCGAAAGATGCCCTCCAAACTAATCTTTCGGTGTTCACGGTGTTTTACCAGCTCTGGGTTTGCTAAAACCACGGTCTGAGATGATCCTCATCTTCCCAATCCGGAGGGGATGGAGGTCACGGGCCCGTCAGGCCAAAACGCCATCTGTTTTGTATCAGAGTTCAGGCGATTTGTCTTGCAAAAAATGACTTCTCTGGCAAAAAAAACCGAATCTTCACAATTGGCGGGAGCGTCGTATCATAAATAAAGGGATCGGGTCAACCCTCTCACTGGTTCGACCCGATCCCCATCTCAAGTTTCACGTGAATTCAGTCTGGTTTTAGTAACACACGCTGTAGTAGCGAGCCTGGCCTGAATTGGAAAAGCCGCTGCAATCCGAGCTGTCGCAGGCTTTGACCCATACGTACTGGTTGCTGCTCACGTTCATGAATTTAGTGGTGGTGGTTCCCGTCCAGTAGAGATAGGCTCCGCTGGGATTGTTGACGCTTGAGGTGTACAGCTTATAGCTGGTGGCGCCCGAAACTGCGTTCCAACTGGCTGAGTTCAGGCCATAGCAATACTCAGAAAAAACGGTGAGCGATGGCGCGGCGAGACCGGATGTGTTGCTGTAAAGCGCTCTGATTCCTGCAATATCGTCGGAATGAAGACCGGTTACAGGGCCTGAGTAGAAGGCCTGCATGACAGCGCCCGAGGTGTTGGAGTGGTTGAGGCCCAGCGAGTGGCCCGCTTCGTGTAGAGCTACCGAGAACATATGGGTGTTGCCGCTCACCGACCAGGTCTCCGCTTCGTCGAAGTGGATGTCGCCGGCAATGGGTTCGGAGTTGGGAGGCGCGGGGTAATAGGCGTGGGCCAGGGTGCCGCCTGCGCCGTCAAACGGATAACCGTCTCCGTGATTTCCTGAGCCCCAACTGATGTCAAAAGACTTGTTTAAATTGGAGGTGTAGGTTTGGGTGAAGGTGAGGTCTGCATAATTGGCCCAGGTGTTTATGGCGTTTTTCACCT
Source organism: Holophagae bacterium (assembly GCA_050294955.1). Lineage (GTDB taxonomy): Bacteria > Acidobacteriota > Holophagae > Acanthopleuribacterales > Acanthopleuribacteraceae > JBNKOV01. The sequence goes on along the minus strand of JBNKOV010000236.1, from coordinate 3,086 downwards.
GAGTCTGCTCGCTGGTAATGTCGGGCGTTCCATTCACGAAGCGATAGGTAAGGGAGGCGGAGCCAAGGCCTGCGCCGTCCCAGCCGTTGCCGTTGGTGACGTAATCGGGAACCGTGCCGTAAATGGTGGCGGGACCCGCGCAAAAATGAACGGGTTCGCCTTTCAAAACGGCTTCATTCGCCGTGTTGATCCAAGAAATCAGGGGATTGGCCGACAGTTTTTCAAACATAGCGCGGTCGCCTGTGGCGAGACGAATGTAGCCGGGGAAATTGGGGTGAATATTCACATTGCCGCCAGCCTTCAGGATTGCATTTTCAACGTCTTCTGTATTAACGTCGGGAAATGCCCAAACGAGCAGGGTGGACGCCCGAGAACCGGATTCAGACAGGGCGGCTTGAGCCGTGTCGCTCAGCTTTTCTTCATCGAGAATGCGGCCCATCCATCGAGCGTTTGGCGCTTCGGAAAGCGAAAAGTCAGAAGGAACGGACGCCATGACGGCGTTTTGGGGAATGTAGTGAACGGGCCGAATATCTGCGTCTGTAAGGCTTTTTAATGCAGGTAATTCATTGAACTGGATAATGACATACTGACGTGTGTCGCTCCGGCCCTCCAGCATAATGCTGTCCTCGGGATTGGGGGTGAAAATGCCGCTCTTCAGCCGGATTTCATACCCTTCTTCTGTCTGCGCGAGCAGGAACGGCGTGCATAGCGCCATAAGATAGATCAACGTCTTCATAGGTTTCTCCTTTTTATTAAGTCATCTCTGCAATGGTTGCTAGGTACATACGGAATGGTACGTTTTAACCTGAGGAAAATCAATAGTAAATTTTCGTATTGTGCGTTTTGTCACAGGGTGGGTTCGTCTGTAAGCATATATATATGTATGTATTGTGAGCTCTCGCTTTGAGGTTTGTCTCATTGATTTTACTGTGAGATGTAAAGAAACCTTTGACGCGATCTCTTCAGATTGTGATTTTTTGTCGGGATGTGCTGAGCGAGGAAGCGTCATTTCCACGTGGGCTCTGGTGGTAATTTTGAGTTTTTGACCCTCGATTGGGCTGGATTCAGGGGGATTGGGTTTTCTGGATCGCTGTGGATCGTTCTGTGGTTGCATTGTTTTCAAGGAATTACCTCTCGCCATTGTCCTTTCCTGGCCGTTCGTTTCGGAAATTTTGGATTTTTTTGTTTTTTAGATTGACCTGAGAAGGAAAAGGCAATAAAATCCCTTCTTCGAGAGCTCAGTGGAGGAATGGCTGAGTGGACGAAAGCGGCGGTCTTGAAAACCGTTGACTCGCAAGGGTCCGTGGGTTCGAATCCTACTTCCTCCGCCATGAGCTTTTCCCTTACAATTGAGGACAACGGAGAGTTGCCAGAGTGGCCGAATGGGGCTGACTGCTAATCAGTTGCACCTTTTACGGGTGCCCGGGGTTCGAATCCCCGGCTCTCCGCCATTTCCTCAAATGATGATCTTATAAAACCCTGGTCTTTAGGCTTTTCAAGGCTGAAAAGAACCTGTGCGGCCTTGGTTGTTAATAGAGCCTTCGCTTCATAAGTTGCTGGTTTTAAATGCTCTGGGTGGCCTTCTTCTGAGATGATGCAGCGACGAGTTCAGTGGTATACGCCTTGCCTTGTTGAGCCGCAGCGCCGTTTTGGTCAACTTTTGCACTGTCCTTTGCGCAGATTGCGGCGTCTTGGTCGTCTTTTGCCTTGTCTTGAGCATTCGTTGCGGCGAGTTGGTCGCCTTTTGCCCTGGCTTGAGTATCCATTGCGGCGAGTTGTGCGACTTTTTCCTTGTCTTGTGCGCCTATTGCGGCGGGTTGGTCATCTTTTTCCTTGTCTTGTGCAACCGTGGCGGCGGTTTGTGCAACTTTTTCCCTGGCTTGTGCAAGCTCGGCGGCGGGGTGTTTCAGCTTAAGGCTTTCTTGTGAAAAGGGAACCCTTGCCCTTGCGTTTCTAGCCGACCCCTTTTTGGTTTCTGCTGCGTTTTGATCAATCAGGCGCTTCAATTAATTAACCATAGCACGGGCATGAGTGTGGTAGTATACTAAAAAAGTCAGTTCGGAACAGCCTGGGCTGTATTATTTTTTTCAATCGGCTTCTTGAGATTCTTTAAAATTCATTATCTTGCTCTAATGTGGTTTTTTTATGGTTAGTGTTTATCAGTTGAAACCGGCCTTCCAAAATTTGCTAAGACCGCTGGTTCGCGGGCTCGCCTCTATTGGGGTCACCGCCAATCAGGTCACGGTTTTTGCTTGTTTGGTTAGTGTCGCTGTTGGTTTCGTTGTTTACTTATTTCCTCAGCATCAGGTTCTCTGGTGGCTTATTCCGCTTGTGTTTCCCATAAGAATGGCGCTCAACGCCATCGACGGCATGTTGGCGAGAGAACACGACATGAAGACGCCGCTAGGGGCCATCCTCAATGAATTGACCGATGTCATTTCAGATACAGCGCTTTATATCCCGTTTATTCAAATCCTTCTCCGGCCTGAATGGGCTGCGAGCGCCGTAGTTTTGGCCATCTTAACTGAAATGACCGGTGTGATTGGGGTTCAAATCGGCGCCTCGCGAAGGTACGACGATCCCATGGGGAAGAGCGACCGGGCGGTTGTCTATGGAGTTTTCGCTGTGCTGGTGGCGATCAATCCCCAATTGGCCCATCTACTCACGATTCCCTTTGGCATTATGAACTTACTGCTTTTAGTCACTATTGTAAATCGAGCAAGAAAGGCTCTAGAGGAAGTGAAACCGTGACATTATTGGGGTACGAGTTGAGCAACGTCGAGTGGGCGTTTGTCGGTTTATATGCATTTTTAATTCTTGCTTCGGGTATTGTGGTTTCCCTTAAAAATATACGAAAAGATAAGAACTATTCTGAGGTGGCCCTTCGGATTCGGTCCTGGTGGGTGATCATTATATTGTTCTCTTTCGCTGTTTTGGGCGGTCGCGGCATGGGCGTCGGCTTTTTGGCTTTTGTCAGTTTTCTGGGATTAAAAGAGTTCTTTTCAATGATCCCCACCCGGCGCGCGGATCGCAGGGTGTTGTTGTGGGCTTACGCGGCGATTCCCATTCAGGCTTTTTTTATTTAT
>JBNKOV010000235.1:0-7554 GCA_050294955.1 Holophagae bacterium | reverse complement strand
ACGGCATGTTAGTGCTTGTGCGGCCCAACAATCCCACGGGGGAATCGATTCCCCGTGGTGAAATGATTCACCTGCTGGAGTTCTGTCTGGAAAACAACACGCTCGTGCTTTTGGACGAAGCTTATGGGGAATTTGCCGAAGACAACCTGGTGTCAGAGTTGAACCGCTTTCCCAACCTGGTTATCTTGCGTACTTTTTCCAAGGCATATGGGCTTGCGGGACTGAGGATTGGCTATCTCCTGGGGCAGCCCATTTGTAAACTGAAACCAAGAGTTCTCCCCTATAATGTTGCTTCAGCCTCACTGTATTTTGCAGGCTGGGCCATTGACCAAATTGCTGATATGCAATGTTATGTGGAGAAGGTTAAGCAAAACAGAGCCGAACTAAGGTCCCTGCTATGCTCTCTCAACATTCCTACGCCTGAAAGTCAGGCAAACTTCCTCCTAATGCCCACAACGCCACTTCGCGCCCAGTTTCTGGCCGGGGCTTTGAAAAACGAGGGAATTCTGGTGAGAACCTTCCAATCTGAAGATCTAAATCACTGCATCCGAATTTCAATTCCCGCAGAGGTTGGGACCCTCACAGCCGCTTTGAGGAAAGTGCTGGAACCACAACAGATCTGTTTGGACGTAGATGGCTGTCTAATCGACGTAAGCAACAGTTTCGACATGGTTAACGAGGCAACTGTTCGACATTTCACGGGGGAAACCATTCAGCGATCAGAAATTTTGGAATTGCGAGCGGCGGGTGGTTTTAACGATGATAATGTGCTTTCTCTTGAACTCATTAAACGTCGCGGCAAGCAGCCAGACCTCAATGAAGTGAAACGAGTATTTCGCAGTTTCTATATTGGAGATGATAGCCAGAACGGCTTATATCTCAAGGAGGCGCCGCTCATAAAAAGAGAACTTCTGCAACATTTGCTCACCCGCTACAAAGCAGCCCTGGTTACCGGCAGAAATAAAGAGGAGGCGGCTCTTGCCGTTCCCATACTCAACCTTCCCCCGGAAACGCCCATCATCACAGTAGATGATGTAACTTTGGGCAAACCCCATCCCGAAGGCATTTTGAAAGCGTCAAAAAATGCAGGAGCCGAACGGTACTGGATGGTGGGCGATAATAAAGACGACATTTTGGCGGCAAGGGCCTCCGGCGCTGTGGCCATTGGTGTTTCCACAGAAAACAGAGATGCCCTGCTCGCATCAGGCGCGGCAATTGTCCTGGAAGATATCAATCAACTTGAGGAGCTGTTATGATTCGGAAGACTCGCAAGACGAAAGAAACGGATATTGAGTTGGTTCTTAATATCGATGGCTCCCAAATTGTGGATATCCAAACCGGCCATCCCTTTTTCGATCACATGTTGCATCAGTTGGCCTGGCATGCTGGTTGGGACTTGACCCTAAAGGCTCAGGGCGACCTGGAAATCGACGACCACCACTTAATCGAAGACGTAGGTCTGGTGTTAGGCGCGGCCCTTCAGGACGTCTGGCGAAACCGCAAGAAAATGCAGCGATACGGGCAAAGGCTCCTCCCCATGGATGAAACTCTGATCATGTGCGCTGTCGATTTATGCGGGCGTCCCTACTCCGTGTGCAAATTGAAATTGAAAAGGGAGGCCGTCGGAGGACTGGCTTGTGAAATGGTCCCTCATTTCTACAACTCACTTGCAACTGCAGGTGCGTTCACCCTACATATGCGTAAAGTCACAGGAAAGAATCACCACCATATTATAGAAGCCTCGTTCAAAGCCCTCTCCAAAGCCCTGAAAGAAGCGTTGACTGTGAGCGGCAACCAGACCAGCACCAAGGGGGTGTTATGACTATCGGCATTTTAAACCCCCAATCAGGAAACATCACCTCCATTTCAGACACTTTAGATCGGCTGGGTCGCTCCTATCGTGTTCTCCAGGAACCAGAGCTGGAAGGCATCGGCCAGATCCTCCTACCAGGTCAGGGTAGATTTGGCGCTGTGATGCGGTATCTCCGTGAAAGGGGCTGGATATCGCCCCTCCGAGAATGGATTTTTCAAGACAAACCCCTATTGGGCATCTGTGTTGGAATGCAAATTCTCTTTGGAGAAAGCGAGGAGGATCCGGGCGAACCGGGCCTAGGCGTTCTTAAAGGCAAAATCACTCGCCTGCAATCACCGAAGCAGCCCATGATGGGCTGGGCGAAGGTCCACTGGACAACTCATGGTTTACCAGAAGGCGCGGCCTATTTTGTGAATAGCTACGTAGCTGTAGATTCCGAAAACGCCATCGCCTACACGACCTATGGACAACGCTTTTGCGCCGCAGTGACCAGAGGTCGCCTGAAGGCATTTCAATTTCACCCCGAGAAATCCGGCGCTTGGGGAAAGGAGCTGTTGGAACAATGTCTGATCTCCTAAAACGTATTATCCCCTGCTTGGATGTGGATCGCGGCAGAGTGGTAAAAGGCGTCAATTTCCAAAATTTAAGGGATATGGGCGATCCGGTTGAGCTGGCTGCCCGTTATGAACAGGAAGGCGCTGACGAAGTCGTCTTTTTGGATATATCCGCCTCGGCCGAAAACCGCCCCACCGCCCTGCAAATGGTCCGCAATGTATCCAAAGCCCTATCCATCCCGTTCACCTTGGGCGGTGGACTGCGAACTCTGCGGGATATCTACGCATTCCTTGAAGCGGGGGCCGACAAGGTGGCTTTGAACACCACAGCAGTCAAAAATCCGGAAATGGTGACCGAAGGCGCCCAACAATTCGGCAGTCAATGCATTGTGGTGGCTGTAGATGTGAAACGTAATCAGGACAACCTCTATGGCGTCTATACCCATGGAGGCCGCAATGCAAGCGGAAAACTTGCTAGATCCTGGGTGAAGGAACTGGCGGAAAGGGGTGCGGGCGAAATTCTTCTCACCAGCATGGACCGAGACGGAACCGGCATCGGTTTCGATATGGACATTACAGGCGAGTTAGGTCGCGACATCTCCATTCCGATCATTGCATCGGGGGGCGCCCGAACGCCGGAACATCTCAAGATCGCCTTTCAACAAGGTGCTGATGCGGTTCTAGCCGCCACCATGTTCCACTCGGGAGACTATCGCATAGACGAGGCAAAACGCTATCTTTTAGACCAGGGCATACTGGTTCGAATTTAAAAAGGTTGGGAATATGTTACTACCAAGTATAGACTTATATGACGGAAAAGCCGTTCAATGGCGCCAGGGAAAGGAAAGAATTCTAGAGCGAGACAATGTTTTTGAATTGCTTGATGAGTTCAGCCTATATGGGGAGGTCGCTGTTATCGATCTCAACGCCGCGACGGGAAAAGGCTCCAACCGAGAGCTGATCCAGACCATGCTGAAACGTTATCCTGTAAGGGTTGGCGGCGGAATACGGGATTTAGAAACGGCCCGAGACTACATTAAAGCCGGAGCAAGCCGTATCATTATTGGCACTTCGGCGCGAGAAGACTGGGTTAAAAAGCTGCCCAGAGAAGCGCTAATCTTCGCCATAGATTCCAAAGGCGATGAATTCCTGAGCCATGGTTGGAAGAAAGGGACCGGCGAGAATACGGAAGATCTCTTAGACCAGCTCGCAAACAACTGCTCCGAATTCCTCTATACTCAGGTAGAAAAGGAAGGCATGATGCAGGGTTTGGATCGGGACCGCATCACCCGAATCGTGACAAAATCAAGGGTTCCGGTTACAGTTGCGGGTGGAGTAACCGATTTAGATGATGTGCGGTTTATTAACAGCTTAGGCGCCAACATGCAGGTAGGCATGGCGATTTACACCGGTAAGTTGAAACTGAATGAGAGTTTTCTAGCCTGCGTGAACTTCGAAAAAGCGCCTCTGGTCCCCACCATCACACAGGACCAGAATGGCGATGTGTTGATGATGGCCTGGTCCAGTCTCGAATCTCTTAAACTGGCGCTCCAGGAGCGGCGCGGGATCTATTACAGCAGAAGCCGCAAGGAAATCTGGCGAAAGGGAGAAACCAGCGGCCACACGCAGGAATTACTGAAAGTGGACGTGGACTGCGATGGCGACACCCTGCTGTTTACTATTCGTCAGACAGGCAACGCCTGTCATTTCAACCGATGGAGCTGTTTTCCTTCAGTTCGGCCAAAATGGGATCTGGGAAATTTGGACCAGGTTTTAGAAAACCGACAACGGGTAACGCCAGAAGGCTCTTACACCACAAAACTCTTTCAAAGTAAAGAACTTCAGGCGGAAAAGCTGCGAGAGGAAACCGAGGAACTTATTGAGGCGACAGACTACGAAAATGCCCGATGGGAAGCGGCTGATCTGCTCTATTTTACTTTGGTTAACGCCCGTGCTCGCGGAGTAACTCTGGACGCCATAATTGCCGAACTGAGAGGTCGCCATGGAAATTCTTGATGTAGCCAACTGGTCTCGTCCCGGCGTTGGCGAGTCTGAGGAAATTAAAAGGGCAACGGCGGCCATGATCTCAAAAATCAGGAGCCAGGGAGACGAGGCCATCCGGGATTACAGCAGGAAATTTGATGGGTTTGAGCCGGAGCGAGTAGAGCTTAAACCCTTTGAAAGTTATAAATTAGATCCGGAAGTCAAGGAAGCCATCCGATTTGCTGCCCAGCGCATTGAGACGTTCGCAGAAATGCAGAAATCCATGTTCTCTGATTTAGAAATCAAGGACGAGAATGGCGCTTTTGGCCAGAAGATCATCTCCCTGGACAGTATGGCAGCCTACATCCCCGGCGGTCGTTTCCCCCTTGTTTCGACGGCTCTTATGACGCTTATTCCCGCACGGATTGCGGGCGTTCCTGTGAGAGTCGCCGTTTCCCCCGGTATTCACCCCGCCATTGAAGCGGCTGCAAGTCTAGCTGGCGCTACGGCCTTTATCCGGCTTGGCGGCGCTCAGGCGATTGCGGCCCTGGCTCTCGGATCTGGCTTGCAGCAAGCTGTTGACATGATCGTTGGTCCGGGAAACGCCTATGTGAACGCAGCAAAAGGACTGCTTCAAGATCGCGTCAAAATAGATACTCTGGCAGGACCCAGCGAAATTCTCGTGCTTTGCGATGAATCAATTGACCCCCAATGGGTTGCAATGGACGTTTTGGCCCAGGCCGAGCACGATCCCATGGCTTTGTCCGTGTTGGGCAGCACCAGCCGCGACGTTTTGGAGCAGGTAGCGAAAACCATTGAAGCCCAGGCAGCGCTTCACCCAGAGAAAGACAAGGGCCTCATTCAACTGGTTCACTGCCCAGACGGGGAAGCGCTCAAGGAACTTTCCAACAAAATGGCAGCGGAGCATCTGCACGTGGCCTGTGACAAAAACACATTGGATCCCATGAGTTTACGCCATTATGGGTCGTTGTTTATCGGTAAGTACAGCGCCGTGGCTCTAGGCGACTATTGCACCGGTCCAAATCACACTCTGCCAACGATGGGACATGCTCGCCAAAAGGGAGGCCTTCATGTAGGAGATTTTCTGAAAACCGTAACATGGCAGGAGGTTTCCGCCCAAGGATGCGCCAAGTTGGCCCCAGCCGCCATCCGACTTGCAAAAACCGAATCCCTGGACTACCACCGAAAAAGCCTCGAAGTAAGAATCTAAACGAGGGCTGGAAGACCACTTCCGGCCCCAGATTTTTCCTAATTTCAAAAACGCGCCAAACGAATATCTTCAACACCGTGAAAACTAAACCGTCCCAAACAACCCCCTCATGGGTTAGAATAACCATAAGGCATTGCCTTATTTAGAACGGACGGTTTTATGAACATCTTCATTGCCAGGCAACCCATATTCAACCGAAAACAGGAAATCTTTGGATACGAGCTTCTGTTTCGGAACAGCAGGGAAAATTTTTTCAACCACCCCGACCCAGACAAAGCGGCGGCGGCTGTCATTGGGGACAGTAGTATCATCTTTGGCATCGAAACCCTCACACGAGGCAAAAAAGCTTTTCTCAATTTAACTCGGGATTCGTTGGTCAACGAATATCCATCGCTGCTGCCCAAAGATCTGGCTGTCTTGGAGGTATTGGAAACAGTGGAGCCCGACCGCGAGGTTATCGAGGTTTGCAAGAAATTCAAAGATTTGGGTTACACCTTGGCTTTAGATGATTTCGTGTACCGAGACGGGTTTCAGCCCATGGTGGATCTGGCAGACATTATCAAGGTAGATTTCATGGCCACATCCCCATCAGAACGCAAAGCGTTGTACCGTCGCCTGGCGCCTAAAGGAAAGCGGTTCCTTGCAGAGAAAGTAGAAACCCAGGAAGAGTATCAGGAAGCGCTAGAGCTTGGTTATCATTATTTTCAAGGATTCTTCTTCAGCAAACCGGTCATTCTCAGCAAGAGGAACCTCACAGGAAACAGACTCAGCCTGTTTCGCGTTCTCAAAGAAATCCACAAACCAGGAATGGACTTTAAAGAACTGGAAAATATCATCAAGCAAGACCTTACCCTGTCCTATAAATTACTGCGTTATATCAACTCCGCCTTTTTTGGCTTGCACTCCGATGTTCGTTCTATTAAACACGCTTTAGTTCTTATGGGCGAAGGCGAGATCAAAAAATGGGCCACCTTGGTTTCCCTCACCACCATGGGCGAGGAAAAACCCATGGAACTCATGTTAAATGCGGCCATTAGGGGAAAGATGTGCGAGTCTCTCGGCATCATGGCTGGACAAAAAGAAAAAGCCTCCGACTTCTTTCTCATGGGCCTGTTTTCTGTCATCGACGCCATCCTTGATCGCAACCTGGCCGAGGTATTGAGCGACCTGCCCCTAACCTACGAACTCAAACGGGCACTTATGCGAGTCACCTTTAGCAAACTGAGGATGGCCTTTGAGATAGTACTCGCCTATGAGAAAGGCGACTGGGAAAAAATCACCAAATGGGCCAATAAAATGGGCATGGAAGAATCCGCAATACCCCCCATCTACCTTGAAGCCGTAGAATGGGCCAACAAAATTCATCGATGACCATGATTTTTATTTAATGTCTTGCTTTTAAAGGAGCCCTGCGTTTTATTATTAAATGACAGCTCGGTTCACACAAGGCTCCTATGGCTGAGGATATATTATTTCAGGGTGCGTTTCTTTCTGCCAATCCCATCCGGATCGTCCGGAAGGTCAGGTCTGATTCTTAATCTGGATTTACAAATGCCAGAAACGGTGGATGTGTCGGGATCGTCGGGAAGATCTGGTCTGATGCCTCGGGTCCTAGAAATCACCTCTTTCATAGGCTCACTTTCGCAAAATAATCGCTTCAACTTTACCCCCACGCTATGGAATTACGTGACATGTGTCACACTTACAGGTATAGGCGCATTTGACCTGTCAATGTGGCCAAAATTCTAAAAAAAAAGACAGGAGAATCCAGGCCACTCAGGCAAAGCTATTTAATCAAAGACAATACAGGCTAGTCATTATTTAGGACAATGGGTTGTATTCACACCATGAACAAGGTCGCCAGTGTCCACAAGACCATTGCCGTCCACATCCCATGAGGGCGCGTCCAATCCCCAAGATGAGACGCCAATGAGCGATTTAAGATAGTGGGCGAGATCTTGGAAATCCACATC
>JBNKOV010000234.1:0-7560 GCA_050294955.1 Holophagae bacterium | reverse complement strand
TAATCTTTCCATTTTGGGCTGTTTCCTGTTGTTGTTCACCAATGCGGAGTCTTTACATCGCGAGGTGTCCTGCGGTCTGGATGGGCTTTTTAGGTCGACGCCTGTATCTACTGGCGCCGTTTTGATAGGGAAGGGACTGGCCAACCTCACGGTTGGGTTCGCTACCATTATCGCCTCCTTTTTTACGGTGCTGTTTTTTGTGATTTCCCAAGGTCAGGCTCCTTTGGAAATGGCGCCCTTTTTCCAGATTTGGGGGGCGCTTCTCATTCCCACCTATATTTTCTGGACCGCGTTGGTAATGGCGGCCTATTCCTTAACGGGAAGTCGAATGGGCGCTTATGGTTTGTGTGTTGGGGTTATGTTCCTCACGGGCTGGCTCTTTATGAACGGCCATATGACGTGGCTCACAAATTGGTTTCTAGGCGGCAGTATGATCTGGTCCGACTTCGGTCCATTTCAATTGGATTATAAGGCCTTCGTTTTAAATCGTTTGTTTTATCTTTCACTGGCTGGGGCATTGATGGCCTATGCAGTATACCGGTTTCCACGGAGGAGCCTGGACAAAAACCGTGGCTCCAACTCCAGTAGGCTCGGTTTAGGGCTGCGGATTGGCGCCTGGATAGCCGCCCCTGTCATCATTGGCGGTATTTTGTGGGGCGCCGTTCAGGATGGATTCCAGGGGCCTGCTGCGGAGAAAAGAGATAAGGACTATTGGCGTCATAACATGGCGACCTGGCGAGAGGCGCCTTTGCCACATTTGGTCTTCATCGATATGGACATTCAATTTTTTCCAGAGCGAAGAGCTTATGAGCTGTCGGGTTGGTATGATTGCCAGAATCTTGAAGACAAGCCCCTCTCCCAGATTCCTTTTACTGGCCTGGGGTATTGGACTAATTTGAAATGGACTTTGAACGGCGAGCCCTTTGAGCCGGAGAACCGGTCCGGCATGTATGTGTTCACGCCAAAAGAACCGCTTGGCGTGGGTGAAACAATGCGGATAGGTTTTTCCTATGAAGGGGTTATGTTGCCTGGAATCAGTAGAAATGGAGGGCCGCTTCCACTGAATCCACCCACCATGGGCGAGTTCATCCTTCCTGAGGGTATCGTGCTTACTGGTAGAAATCCCTATTTTGTACCAGTCCTTGGGTTCCAAAGCTCTGTAGGTGTAGATGAGGAAAATCGGCACCAACCCAAAATCTATGGACCCAATTTTCACGAAGGCATTAACGATTCAGTCCTGGATCGGAGCAAGCTGGACATTCATATCAAGCTTACCGTGCCACAGGGCTGGACTGCCAATTCCATTGGTGCGCTGAGAGATGACAAAACCGAAAATGGTTTGCGCACAATGGTTTGGGAAAGCGATCATCCCGTTCGTTTGTTTAATGTTATCGCGGGTAAATGGGATGTGAAGCGGGGAGAGGGAACAGCCGTGTTCTACCACCCCAAGCATACCTATAATTTGGATTCAATTTCCGAGGGCCTGGATACTGCGCGCCATTATTATTCCGAATGGTTTGGGCAATATCCCTGGCAAGATCTTCGTTTGAGTGAATTTCCCGGGTTTGCTTTCTACGCACGGGGAAATCCCACCAATATTTTCTTCACTGAAACTCTGGGTTTCCTGACACTGGATAAAACGGTCAGCGTAAGAGACGTCTTTGGTTCCAATGCCTTTGGCGTGACGGCCCATGAAGCAGCCCACCAATGGTGGGGGCATATGCTGTCTCCGGCTGATGGACCGGGAACCATTCTTCTGGCCGAAGGCATGGCGAATTATGCAACCATGTTGCTGTTGAGCCAGGTGCGCGGCGAGAGTGAACGAATCGCCTTTAACCGTCAGAGAGAGCGGTTTTACGGTGAAAACAGGTCCGTGTCTTCGGAGCGCCCGCTTATTGAAAGCGAGTTCTTTCGTCCCGCAGATGTGACGGTGGTCTACGACAAAGGGGGCTGGGTGTTCTATATGCTGCACCAGCTTTTGGGCGAAGAACAGATGTTTGCTGGTTTGAAGGCCTTTATCGAAGCATGGGGGGATGGTCGAGACAAGCCCACCATGCAGGATTTTGAGGCTTTTATGCGTCCCTATGCTGGGGATCAGGCCGCCTACGACCGTTTTGTTCAACAATGGTTTCATGAGGTGGTCATGCCGGAGTATCTCTTTATGCAGGAACCTGAAGTTGTGGGCGTTAACAGCGATTATGCCATTCGAACCCGGGTTGCCAATGTTGGCACGGGAACCATGCCGGTTGAAGTGGCTGCTGCCAAGGGGCGTCGTTTCAGTGAAAATGGCGACTACCAAGATGCTCGCGTGAGTGTGGATCTTGGGCCTGGCGAGGAGAAGCAGATTGTTATCAAGTGTAACTTCAAACCCGAGCGCCTTGTGATTGATCCGGATGTGAAGGTTCTTCAAATTCAGAGGAACGGCGGTGTTTATCGGTTGAAGTGATTCGTTTTGGGATGATTGAGGCGGCGTGGGTTGCCCCACGCCGCCGGCAAATTATTGTTGTTTGTCTTTGGACGAATTGGAGGCGTTGTCGCCTTCTACTTTAGCTTCCTCTTCTTCATCTTGTGGTTTTTTGCAAGCTTCGGACTCTTCGCCGTTGCCATACTGGTAGGTTTCGTTGAGGTGGGCCATGGGGTCTGTTTCTACATACATGCCCACATCAGGGAAGTAAAAACGCGCGCCGTAGTAATACAAGCCCAGATCCACTTCTTTTTCCTGGCCTGTGAAGCCGTGTGGCTCTCTTTCATCGGGACTTACGGAGGTTCCGTAGTACTCGCGATGTTGGATGCCGTAAGCATCGGTGTCGGATGCGAGAAGTAGAATTCGATCCTCTGGACTCTGAGCGCCGACGGCAGCGAAGAACTGAGCTGATTCTCCGTCCAGGGTTATGACGGAATCTTCCCGCTCCAGCTTCAGGTCATCGAACTGAAGATCGTATGCAGATCCGCCTCCAGCATAGTTGGCGCGGATGAGCAGTTTCACGTACCGGGTTCCCTTGCGGAAGCTGTAGTGATCCGTGGCCGCCCAGGATTCCCCTGAAATGGTTCCGCTTGTATAAGGCGTCCAGATAGAAGGCGCGGTTGCATTGTTGGCTGCTGGAGTCATGTGAGCTGTTGAGAATGCGTGGTTTTTCACCACCGTTAACCCAGGAACAATTCTCGACTCAATTTCCGGTGGAAGACCTTTGTTTAGGAGGATGCTCGCGCCTTGAATATCGGAATAAGCGCCTTGGGTGGTTTGACTGCTGCTGGTAAACCAGCTAAACGTCTCATCGGGAAGGCGATCCGTGTCTCCATCGAAATAGAAACCAAGGGTTCGCGTGTGGTTGGCCGCGCCAGCCAGAGACCATCCAACCGGTGGATTTTGAACCACGATTTTTTCATCGGTTACGCCCAGGATAACGGCGTCACTTCCGTTCCGGGTAATTTTCTCGGATGAGATTTCCCGGAAGTTTTCGTCATAGCAGATTAACCCGTAGTAGAAGTTAGAGCTGGAACTGCCTGCCGAGCGGAATTTGCCTGAAAGGTTATAGGCCTCATTGGGGTCTATAGAAAGGAACGCTGACGATGTCAGATCTTTGGTAGAGGATTGAGAGAAGACCAGGTTACCGTTGTCGTCCACAATGCGCTCTGCAGGGATATGCGCCAGAGCGAAATAGTCGTCGGCGGTGTGGTTTTGGGTGTGGTTTGTTGTAGAGGTATAACCCGCAACCTCTTCGAATCGGAGATTATCCATATGCAAGATGGCGTCGTTGGTAAATTGGCCGTTGTTGGCCAGAACCAGTATCTTCACATATCGGGTATCCTTTCGGAAGGCGGCGGTGTTGGTTAATCCCCAAGCTTCCCCGGTAATGGTTCCGCTTTGATAGTCGGTCCAGACGTTGGGAACGGTGATGTTGGATGCGGCCGCATAGAGGTAGTTTGAGCCGGAACTGTGGTTTTTCACCACGGTAAGGCCGGACACATAATTATTCAGAACCTCTTGGGGGACAGCGCCATTCACGTTGATGACCCGATCCTGCGCCGTGCTAAACGCGCCTTGCAAGGGATCGGTGCTGAAGTTCTGGCCGCTATCGTAAAGGGACCAGACATAATCGGGCAATTTTGTGGTGTCGCCGTCGTAGTAGAAGGCCAGAGACCGTTGGTAGGCGCCTGTTCCAGCTCCGTTCCAATCATAGAAATCGTCTCCTACTGAAATCTGGTTCCCATTTACGCCAACCATCCGCACATCATTGCCAAGTCGCTCGACTTGAATAGCTTGGATTTCTTGTTGGTTTTCGTCGTAGCAAACCAGACCATAGTACAGTTTGGAGCCTATGGTTCCTGCAGATCGGAATTGACCGGAAAGGTGATATCCCTTTGTTGAATCTACCGGGATGAATTCTGACGCCATGATGGTTTTACTGGAGGTTTCTGTATAGAACTGATTTCCAGAGTCTGTGGCCAGCCCGTCCGCTGGGAAGGCGGTTAATGAACCCGTCATTTGAGCGTCTAACGCGTTTGTATTGTGAGCAGTGCTCTGTTCCGAGAAATTCTGTTGAATTTCTGCGGCGTTCATTACACGAGTCTCTATGGAAATCAAATCCATTTGACCGTGCCAGAGCCTTTGCCAATCCCCGCGTTTTGCGCCGATCAGGAAACCGTCGGTAGATTCTGCGGGCGGCGTGAGGTTTCCGCTGCCTACCTGAACACCGTCCAAGTAGAGGGTGGCGAACCCGTCCTGCCAGGTTACCGCGAGATGGTGCCATTGCTTGTCATCCGGCCAGGAGCCTGCTGGCGCCTGCACTTTTGGCGCAGCACCCGGGGTGTTGGTGTAGAAGGCAACGCCGCCGGTCTCCAACAGAAGCATCATGAAGCCGTTCTGGCTGAAGCTTCCCGTTTCCCAGATGCGAACGTTATTGGCAATATCGCCTACGTTCCCTTCATAACGCGCCCAGAGAGACACGGTGAAGTCGCGTATATTGTGGCTAACGCCTGGAATGGCGTTTCCTAGAGCATATCCAGAGACCCCGTCAAGAGTGAGCGATCTCTGGCTGAAGCCTGCCTGAAGTGATGCGCCCGCAGATGGAGTGAGATGATTGCCCTGTTGGCTTGAATCCTTATAGTCCCCATCAAAATTCCAGTTGGAAACCAGCTCGGGATACTGCATGAAAGTGGATGTCGTGGATGTTGCGCCAAACATGGACACGGTCATTTTGGTAGATCCCAGATGGTCCTTAATGTAGAGGCCGGTATCTGAGGCAGACTTGAACCCGATTCGGTTTGATCCGCCAAACAGGTAGGCCCTTGTGGGCCGACCAAATGCGTCCAGCTCTGCAAGGTTCTCAGTGCCAGCAGGTAGGAATCGGGTAATTTCCGGTTCCATGGGAGTGGAGCCCTCGTAACGGATTACCTTGCGCATGATGCGGGTTCCGGTGTGATCATACACATACTCATGGGTTGTGTATTTGCTGTACACTGGAGAGTTCGTTTGGGTTAATGCAGTCTGGATGATTTTGGTGGGCAAAATGGGATTTAAGGGATCATGGTACTCGAAGGTTTGACTGATGGTGTCTCCATCATTGTCAATCTTGGTAATGTTCTTGACGCTTCCCATTTCGTTATAGCCGGTTGTAGGCGAACCAAAGGTGATATGGTCGGTTGTGGGGTTTCCTCCTTCGGACTTTTCGACGGAGAGCAGTTTGTTGGATGAAGGATCAATACTGTGAGTAAAGTAAACCCCATCCATGGGTATGGGGCCATTGGTTTCCATGGGCGCCCTATATCGATCTTCTACAATTCGGTTACCGTTTTTATCGTAGAGATAGGATAGTATGGAATTAGAAGTAATCGTGTTATCTTTATTTGATCGTTGAATATCATTGGACAACAGTTGATAGGAGGCGTCGTAATCATATAAGTGGGTATAACTAACTGCCTCACCTGGAACAGGCTCTTTTTCATAGACTTCCTCGATCCGGGTTATGGTGCCATTATAAAGTCTATTGGCCGCGGGGACCTGACCGTCATAATAGCCCAATGAAGATTCGTACAATGGCGTATCAGTTGTGTCCTTGATGACAGATTCGGATTTAAGCACCCAGTCGCGGATGTCGTAGGTGTAGCTGGTTTCGATATCATTGCCCAAAGTCACATTGGCGAGATGGCCGGTTGGGGTGTGGTTATAAGTGGAAATAACTTGTGCGGTTGGTGTTGTGGGTAAATTGCTGTCGGGATTTACCAGGGGGCCAAGCGCAATGTCATTTTTTGCAATGTTGTTGATGACATTTTCGATTTCCCGCTTGTAGGCTACATGAATATTCATTTTCTGGTTGAGGGGATTGAGGTCAAATACTCTCACCAGGCGATCCCATGCGTCGTATTGGTAACCCATTACAACGCCAGTTCCTTCATGTAGGAAGCGTACTGGAAGATCCTTGAAATTGTATTCAGTCCAGGAAACCTGGGGGTGAGTAACGCCTTTTTGCAGGTAGACATGGCATACCGCGCGACCGCGATCGTCATAGTAAAAACGTTCTGCAGTAACCGGTCCTACAACCTGAGTGGCTTGACCAATGGGGTCTGCGAAGGCGATATCGGGATTGTTAAAGGGATATCTGGAGATTAAGTCGTTTAAATCCGGCCAGTAATGGTTCGATGCGTCTGACCAGGGAGATGTGATGGTTTGTGGATAGCGATCATACAGAGTCCAGATGGCGGCCTGTTCATCGCTGGGAAGAATATTGGCCAGGGTTGCTTCTGCTTCCGTTTCAGGGTTAAACCCTGTTTTCGTAAACTCTCTGATGGCAATCACTCGACCTAATGTGTCGTATGCGTTTTCGGTCCAGGTGTTGATTTCCGCAACCTGAACTGCGTTTCGAGTGAATCTGAGTTGTCCTTTCGTATTGTAATAGTATTCGGTCGCTCCTGCGTCCGGCTCAACCGATTGGACAATGCGGTCATACTTATCGTATTCATAGGTGGTGGTTTGGGTGTTGGCGGTTTCTGACAGCGACCAACCCGAAGCAGCAGACACATTCAAGGACCGGGGTGGATAGGTCGCCAGTATTCGACCCGAAAGGTCCAATGACTTTAGGGACACCAGGTTGGCGGAATTTTTGATTGAAGAATCAACGGGATCGGTGTTCTTAAAAATCCTGCTTTCATAGTTTGAAGGGAGATAGACGATTTCGTTTTGAATTTCGGAGAGCCCGCTTATTCCGGTTAAATCTACTGTAAGACCCCAGCTTTGAAGCAAGGCAAGATCTGGGTTTTGGACCGTGATTAACACTGCCTCTTGATCGAGCCCAGTAAAGGTGGCGACTGCAGTCCCGTTGGGATCGATTGCAAGGCGACCGTGCAGGGTTGGGTTGCCATTGATGTCATGGGGCAGATGGTGTAATTCAACACCCGGTGGAAGGGCCGGTTTCGGCGCCACAAAATAATGGAAGCGCGAGAAGTTTAAAGAACTGGGATTATTGTGGAAGTGCTCTCCCATAGGTACTTCCGCAAGAACACGTCCTTTGGAAGCGTCCTGTTCATAAACCAGTTCGGAGTAGGCGTCGTCTTCAGCATTAA
>JBNKOV010000233.1:0-7595 GCA_050294955.1 Holophagae bacterium | reverse complement strand
TAATCAAATAAGCGTCATAGTCGCCGTCGATAACACCCGCCGTAGTAAAATCGGCCATTTGTTGGGCGTTTGCAGCGAAAAAACGATCAATGTTCTGGAAAATAAAATCGGCAGTATTACCGCTTCCGATAAGCTTGGGTCCATCCACCCCAAATAATTTCAAGCCAACTCCAAGAGTTGTATGGAGATCGGGCGAGGTTGGCGTCGTGTCGCTGGAAAAACGGGCTACGCAGTCATAGGACGATCCAGCAAAAATGCCCACCTTGTATTTTGGGTCAATATCGCTATTTATGGTAAATTTTCCATAAGCCACGCCGTGCTGCTTCCTGAATACAGCGCGTTGAGCGGGGTGTTGACCGTTCTCAATGCGAAACTTCTGGCCCATTTCAACGAACATCTCTTTGAGGTTTCGTGTCGCCTGTTCCTGGCTTTGCTCACGATCCAGTTCCGGGTTATTCCAGCAGACCACATTGTTGGCGGATGTATTGATTTGGTCTAAGTTCTTTTTTGATTTGCTTTTAGCCTTACTGCTGGACGTATCTTTGTCTTTGCTCTTTTTTGCCATTGCCTAGCCCCTTATTGCTTTTTGGAAGATCCAACTCCAGTGATTCTTACATAGATGGAAACTCTTTTCCACAAAAAAAAGGAATTTTATGTAAAAGTGAATATCTGTGCGTTCATGGAAAAGGTGTAAACCCATTTGCTCATTTGGAATGATTGGGCGACGGATCGTCAGCGAGCTGTCTTTCAAGAAGGGGGAAGATGGGTTCTAAAACGCATTTTGGCGCAACTGGGTGGGGAATATTGCGCAACCTTAGGATAAATTCCGCCAAAAGCTGATTGTAGAACAGCCGTTTGATTATTAGAAAAGGTGTTATACCGCTTACACCAACGGTTTAGTGTTAGTAGTTGATTTTGGTATCAACTTTGCTATCCAGTGGGAGAGCTTGCTTGATCAAGCTCAAAGACGGTGTTATTTCGGAGTTTTACATGACAAAGAGACTTGTATTTTTATCCATTCTTTCTATTGCGACCTTTGCTTTTGCTGGCGAGGGCTGGATTTTTCGAGCGCGGGCCATCAACGTAGCGCCCAACGATGATTCGTCACAAATTCTGGATACGGGCACCCAAGTGGGCGTGGACGACGCCATTGTTCCCGAAGTAGATCTTACCTACATGTTCAATTCAAACTGGGGACTGGAAGTGATTGCCGCTACCTCGCCTCATGATTTGGCCACGGAAGGCGGCGCTCTTGCTGGAGCGGACGCAGGCGAAGTTTGGGCCTTGCCCCCCACATTCACCCTTCAATACCATTTCGGTTACGGTGAATCTATTGATTTCTACGCCGGTCTGGGTCTCAACTATACCTTGTTCCACAGCTATGATCTATCTGATGACTTAGAAGGTCTGGGCGTGTCAGACATCGATTTCGATTCTTCCTTTGGTTTGGCTGCAAACCTGGGTGTAGATTTCCAGATTTCTGACAAATGGGTATTTAACATTGACCTCAAGTACATCGACATGTCCACTGATGCTGATCTGGAACTGGCTACTGGCGGTATTCTTGATACAATCTCAGTAGACATCGATCCCTATGTTATCGGCATTGGCGTGGGTTATCGGTTCTAATCGACCTGTCCGAAAAATCAAAAGAAAAAGGCGGCGCATATGAGAACGACTTGCTTCTCTTGCGCCGTTTTTCTTTTTAGTTTTCAGGTCACTAATTTCCAACCTTAGTCCGCAGTTGAAACATGCCCACGACATTCTCCGATTGCTCAAATCAACCCATTATGGACGAGACGCTTTTTCTCCAGAGGCAAAAAGCCCAATCACAAGCAGAACCAGACACGAACCCAGAATCAGGGTGGCTGGACTGCCTTCCATCATGGCCAGGAAATCCTCTCTACGCTGGTAGAAGGGGGGAGTGATAAAATCGGGCTTCCATTCCCCGCTTAGAATTCGGAAAATGAGAGCGATAAGAGCCATGGCCGCCCCGAAGGCGAGTGTGGATAAATGATTTCTCTGAGTTTTGCTGACGGGCAGGAAAGTTTCGTTCTTTTTACTTTCCCTTTGTCGGTCATGAAGGGCTGTATGCGCGTTGATAGCTGCAATTAAAGATGGTGGGGCTTCGGGTTCCGCAAGAGACTTCAACTCATCTTCCATTGCAACGACCGAGTCTAGAGCGAATTGGCAATTCTGGCAGTGGTCGAGATGATTTTGAATCCGGTCCTGGAGTCGGACCTTGCGCTCCCCAGGTGAGAGGGCGTCAATAAATTGAAGCACTTGATCACAATTCATGATGATTTCTCCTTTCCAGCATTCATGGTTCGCAGCCTTCTACGCGCACGAAACAATAGCGTTTTAACAGTGCCTTGAGTCACGCCAAGGGCCTGGGCAATATCGGAAACCGACATCTCCTGACGATAAAAAAGAAATGCAGCGGTGCGTTCACCGGAAGGCAAGGCAGCTACAGCGCGCCATAGTTGCTGGGCATGCTCCTCTGCTACGAGATTACTGAGCGGATCGACTTGGGGAGCGGGTCTGGAATCCAGTGCAAATTCACCCCCCTCGCGAGATTGTTCCGAGGCGTTTCGTCTCAGCCAGTTCTGGGCGAGGCGAACTGCGATTGTGGCTAGCCATGGGTAGAAAGGGCGACCCACAGAGTAAAGGTGGAGATGGGTATATGCACGAATGAAGGCGTCTTGCGTCACCTCCTCAGCTCCGTTTGCGTCGCGCACCATCATCAAGGTGAGCCCAAAAATTCGTTTTTGGAACAGGGTCACCAGAGAGTCGAAAGCACGGCGATCTCCATTCCGAGCCGATGCCGCGAGGTCTTCTGCAACCGTCTCGGAATCAAGGGGATGGTGAGTAGATATTCTATTGGAACCGGATTCGGGCAAACTCAATGCTCCTGAGAATCGCCATCATCAAAAAGCCCAAAACCCATAGCCGAATAAGCCAGTTTCCTTGCGCCATAGAACAGGGGTATGCAGCCTATAAGGAGAAAAGGTGGAAAGACCAGTCCAAGGAGGCAGAGCACGAGTCCTTTAAGACAAAGATCCACTGCATCTCGTTTCTCTGCATCGGAGCGGGGCGTGCTGGCCAAATATTGGCCAAGCGAGGCGTAGCCAGTGGCCAAAGCTCTTTGACGCATACGGTTAACATATTTGACCAGAGCAATAAGCGCTCCTAAAACTACTAAAGATCCCGCAAGAAAAAGCACCATAATAGGCATAAGACGAACTCCTGATTTGTCATTTTACCAGTAAACAGCAGCCTCAATGCTAGCCGGTTACTGTAAATGATACAAAGCAAAGCCTTCTGGGGTTGACAAAGTCCGTCATTTTTTTTGTTCTGGAAATCCAAACCTTATCGGAATTTATTCACCAGCCAGGCAATGAGTAGAAGCAGGAGAAAAATGATGAGCTTCAGGTTTTGTTTTAAAGTCTGCCATATAGTGGGTTTGGCAGGTGATTCGTAAAGGCCTGAGTGGCCATATCTCGATATATTTTTTTGCTTCCACAGGGCCTTGGCCCCTAAAATTTCAGAATTGATGGTCTCGACATCGGTTTCGAGTTTCAGTTCATCGGCTGTCAGATTATAGGAACTTGAAACCTGTCTGTTCGAGATCTCAAATCCTTTTTTTCCTCCTTTTCTGATATGGAAGGTGGGTCTTGATATTTTCTTTCCGGCATGAGCTTCCAAGGTGATGGCGTCCGGGCCGTCTTGCGCTACGACCGTTGCTGCATGATGATCAAAATTGGACTGCTTGTCTGTGCTGTGTTGCCATAGGGTTCCTATCAGGCCATTTGTTTTCTGGCCATATTGTGCAATGAGGGATTGGAGGGTTTGAGCGTACCCCAGGCAATCGTTGGGACCGGCTGTTGCAATGGCTGGTTTGTGAGAATCTTTCCGGTTTTCCACTTCTGTCCTGGCCTGTTTTTGAACTTCCAAGAGTTCCTTTCCGGCTATCTCGTCTAAGTTACTTTTTAGGATTCGAAGCCTTAGACGGTTTGGGCTTTCTGTGTTTTCTTCTTCTTTCAAAGTGGATTTCGCTTTCCAGAAGGCGCCACTGCTCACAAATTTGGACCGCGCACGCCATAACATCAGCATGTCTTGGGTTGTTGACGTGTCCTTTTTTGAGTCGTAGAGCGCTTGCGGCTCGGGAGGTGGCGCTGTGGCGGAACTTATGAGAATGTCCTGGTTCCCACCATCAACAAAATAAAGCTTGTTCTTTGATGCCTCTGTCCTGGAAAGGTCTACAACTCTCTGGCAGACGTCGTTCGATGATTGAACTTTGGTTCGCCCTGCGGCCCCTATTTTGGACCAGTCAACGGGGGGGTGAGTTTGTGAAAGTCGCTTGGGCGCTCTTTGGATGGCATTCAGGTTTTTTGAAAACTGGTTCCTGGACTTCGGCGTTGGGACTGGCGACCAGATTGGTCTCAGGGGATGGTCTTTGACTGGCGCAAACAAATCTGGCCCAACGAGTTGAAGCGGCTCGGGAATTCTTTGCTTTGAGAAATATTCTTTCATCTGTTTTCTTCCGAGTGGAGTTTCAGGCCTGTTTTGCAGGGTATAAAGACCATTCTGTATGTATATATTAAATCGTTCCGGGGAATTGGTCAAATGGTGAGGCCTTGAGGCTTTGCAATCATCTCCTAACTTCTGTTCGTTTGGCCTGTCAATTTTCTATCTACTGTATCTTATTATCAGATTTAGATTTCTATTTACCCCTGGTTCAAAGTACCTGTTTCCAAAAGCATTGGGGACGATCGAGCTGTTGTAGCGCTCATTAAACACATTGTCTAAAGCCAGCCATACTGAGAGGTTGTTTCGTCTCATCTTTGCTTCGAACCCCAGTCTTAAATCAACTAGCCAATGAGCGTCATTGATGTAGGCGTCTTGTGGACCATCGCCACCGTTCTCATCATTTGCAAAATAGGCATCTTCCCATTGTATATGACATGCCGCTTGGAATCCCGAGTTATGATTTATCTTGCCACCTATGTAGAGGGTCTGAGGAGGTACGCCAGGAACCTTGTTTCCTTTTAGATTTAAGGACGCACTTCCATCTTCAACTACATAGGATTCAAACTTGTGGACCGACCAACTGTAGGCATAATCCAACTCCAGCCAATGGTTGGCTGTCAGGAACCCTTGGATTTCCAGGCCTGAACCATGGACTTCTCCTGCATTTCGATAATAAATCTGGCCACCCTCAGAAGTTTGGAAAGGAAGTATCATGTCCTTCGCTCTATTGGCCCACACGCTTAAGCTGCCGTGATACGCTGGCGTCCTATGTCTGAATCCAGCTTCTAATGTCTTTCTGTGCTCCGGGTTCAGAGCAGGGTTGAACCCGCCTGTTTCATCTTGGCGATTGCTCATTTCATTGGCGGTTGGGGTTTGGAAGGATGAAGCCAGATTTGCATAAATGCTTGAACTCGAATTGAGGTTCCAGGAAACACCGGTAATCGGGCTCAGTTGCTTCATGGTTCTGTCTCCGGATTGATCCCCGTTCTCTAAAAAATCATCCCTCACCTGAATACGATAATAATCGTAACGGCTTCCTAGAAATAGTGATAGTTCTGGGGTTAACCTCCTCCTCAACTGAAAGAAGGGGGCAAGTATTTCGAATTGTTCTTGTTGATCTAACAATAAAGGACCACGCTGGACAGCGTTCACAATGCGGCTCGGAGCAAGGTTGACTTCAGTGGGCAACCCCAAATTTGTGTATTCACGCCTTTGATCTCGCTGGCGCTCAAGATCAAGACCCACCATTACCTGAAACCACTTTTTGTCTGAAGACCAGACCGTTCTCAGTCCGCTAAAGTCCCGTTCCAGATCGACTATCTCGGCCGGAATCGGGTTCTCAAGATCGCGGGCTACGGTGAATAAGGTGGTTTCAAAAGTCTGTTGAGGCAGTATCCGCCGAAGGGTAATAGCTGCTTGAGTTTGCCTCACTTTCTTGCCGGCTCCCTGATTCTGTATAAATCCTCGGGCTGTTTCCGGTTGTTCCTGCGCGGTTGCCTTATCTAAGCTGCCAGGGTTCAGCAGGTATGGTGAATCTGCGTGATGCAATGCCACGTTAAGGGACCAATCCTTCAAAAATATCTTTGATCCCGCGAATTGAAGGCGGTTGGTTTCACCTGCGCTATGCTCTCGAAAACCCTGAGTTGTTTGATGAGAGCCGTTTACGGAGAAGGAGAAACCATTCAGAGATGCGCCATATCGAGCTGAATAGTTTTGGCTCTGGTGTGCTCCAAAGACGCCGCTTGTCTTCAGGCCATTGGACAGGTCGCTGGAAAGGTTCAAGACGCCGCCTGCGCTGTTGCCGTAAAGTGAGGCGCTCGATCCACGTATGATCTCCACACGAGCTAAATAACTTAGGTCTATGTTGTTGAGTTGACTCTGCCCATCCGTTGCTGTTAAGGGGATGCCATCCAGCAAGATCTTGATTCCTCTAACTCCAAAAGGGGTTCTAGCGCCTGATCCTCGGATGGTGATGCGGTCGCCTTGGGAAGGGTTGTTCCTTCTACTCACAACTACGCCCGGGACACCGCGCAGTGTTTCCGCCATAGATTCGCCTGGTTCTGAGTCCTCGGGAAGAACCACGTCCACTGAATAGGGGGTGTCTGTGCTGGTTGTTGGGATCCGAGTTGCTGTAACTGTGATTGATTCTTGAACAGCTCCAGTGTCTTTTTCTTGGCCAAAGACCATAAAGGTTTGGAAAAAAGAGAGTAGGATAAGTTGGGTTGAAAGCGACATGGGCTTAGGATCCGTAGGAAATCCTATAGATTACTCCGGCAAAATCATCGGACACCAAAATCGATCCATCCGGGGCCATGATAATGGCTGCAGGTCGGCCCCAGGGTTTCTGGTCTAACCAACCCTCTGCAAATACCTTATAGCCGGTTGATTTATTTCCGTCCAAGGTGACCAGCGTAATTCTATATCCGATCATTTCTGTTCGGTTCCATGATCCGTGCTCTGGAATGAGGATCTGGTTTTTATAGGTTTTAGGGAACATGTCCCCTGTATAGAACCTCATTCCCAACGCTGCCACATGAGGACCCAGGTCTTGGGCTGGCGCTACAAATTCCGACATGGATCTGCCCTTGCCGAATTCCGGGTCTTCAATGCCGTTGGCATGAAAATGGGGATAGCCGAAATGTAAACCCTTTTTGGGCGCATGATTCAGTTCATCCGGCGGAATATCGTCGCCCATCATGTCTCGGCCGTTATCGGTGAACCAGAGTTCTCCTGTTTTGGGGTGCCAGTCGAAGCCTACGGTGTTTCGGACGCCCTCAGCAAAGATTTCTCGTCCTGAACCATCGGCCTTCATACGCAGGATTGTGGCGAAAACCGGGTCTTCGCTTTTGCAGATATTACAAGGCGCGCCAACGGGAACGTACAATAGGCCATCGGGTCCGAAATCGATGAACTTCCAGCCATGGTGGGTCTTGGTGGGAAGATCGTTCACCACTTCAACCGGCTCGCCTGGATTCTCCAATTTCCCCTCTATCCCGTCATAGCGAAGAATGCGGCTTACAGCGCCCACATATAAGGAGCCATTGCGAAATGTAAGGCCGCTGGGC
>JBNKOV010000232.1:0-7604 GCA_050294955.1 Holophagae bacterium | reverse complement strand
GAGGCCTGCAACACCTCATCGGCGAACTGGTGGGCCATCTCGTGCCTTATGACCTCTTCTACTTCAACAACACTTCTGTTCAAAAGTACTTTTGAAGAGATGCTCAGGGTTCGCGATTGGCGTTCCCATGAGCCCAGAAGCGACTCGGTTTCCGAAATGCGAAACACGGGCGGCCTCAGCCGATCCTGAAGACATTCTCGGTTGATGCGCTCCCAGGATTGCATAAGAAACGTTGTGAAGAGCCGGCTGAAGGAATTCAACATGAGGCTTAGGGCTCCTTAACCTTAACCGAGATCAACTTTATATCTTCCAGGGGTTTGTTGGGCGGCTCCCCATTTCGTCCCGTAGTTTGAGCGGCGCCAATGGCGTCTACCACGTCGAACCCGTCCACCACTTCGCCAAACACGGTGTAACCCTCGTCCAGCTCTTTAATGCGTTCCAGGCAGATGTAGAACTGAGAGGTCGCCGAATCTTCCGCATCGCCGCGAGCCATGCCCAGCGCGTATTTGCGGTGTTTTAAAAACGGCGATTTCTCCAGAGCCATGGCGTAGCCGCTGCCGCCCATGCCGTTGCCGAGCGGGTCGCCGGTTTGAATTACAAAGCCTTCCACCACTCGGTGGAAAATCATATCCTGGTAAAAGCTCATGGCGGTGAGAAGAGCGAAGTTGCGGCTGTGGTTGGGCGCTTGTTCCGGGTCCAGCTTGAGGGTAATGTCGCCCTTGGAGGTTTCCAGAACAAAGGCCGCCTCCAGGTTGGGAAGAGCGAGGGTGGTGATGGACACAGGCTTGGCCGTCACATCGTAATTTTCGTCGTGATAGCTGATATGGTAAACCGCGCCCGGCTCCATATCGGGAAAGTACTTTCGCAGGTCCAGGCGAAAGTCCCTGTGAGCGCCATACTTCAGCGAAGGCAATTTCTTATAGAACAGTTTGCCCGAATACTGATCGCTGTGTTTGAGAACCGTATCGTCGCGAGTCACCTTCAACCCGGCCAACAGATCCGGGAACTTCTTGGATTTAAGCGCTTTCTGGGTCTGGTTCCCAAGCCGTACAACGATCCAGGCAGGTTCATCTGAGGCGAACAGGGTGCGCTCCTGAAAAATCTTCACCATATAGGACGGAAGGTCCTGAGGCGCAGGCGAAATTGCGAGCATCATCAATAAACCGGGTACAAGCATAAGTGTCTCCAAATAAGGGGTGTTCCGGATCAGGGGGTCAGTAGCATGGCGTCGCCATAAGAATAGAAACGGTAGTGTCGGTTAATGGCGTCTTTGTAGAGGGACATCATTCGCTCTCGGCCCATGAGCGCGCTAACCAGCAATATGAGCGAGGATCCCGGGAGGTGGAAATTGGTGATCAGGGCGTCGATGGCTTGAAAGCCATAGCCGGGATAAATATAGTGATTGGTGGTGAATTGACCGGCGTGGAAGCCGTTGTTGTAATTGGACTCAAGGCAACGGGTGGAGGTGGTTCCCACGGCAATAATGCGGCGTCCCTCTTCCTTTGCCCGGTTCAAATCCGCCGCCACGCTTTCCTCGATGGCGTAGCTTTCCGGCTCCATTTCATGGTCTCGGATGTCGTCGGCGGTCAAGGGTTTGAATGTGCCGATGCCCACATGGTGGGTTACAAAACGAACCTGAACGCCCTTTTCCCTAAGTTTGTCCAGCAGCTCTTGCGTGAAATGGAGACCGGCGGTTGGGGCGGCGACCGCGCCCAATTCTGAGGCGAATACGGTCTGATACCGGGTTGCGTCGTTTTCGCCGGGTCCATCTTCCCGTTTAATATAGGGCGGCAGGGGCAGTTGTCCATCATGAGTGATGACAGCCAGGAGCGCGTCCATGTCTTTAAAAGACAGCCAGGCCTTGCCCATTTCCCCTTTTTCCACCACTTCAGCGACCTGGCCGGATTCAGGGAAATTGAGGATGGATCCCGGTTTAATGCGCTTTGCAGGTCGCGCCAGGATGGGGACTCTGCCCGGATCCACCTGGATGCCCAGAACAAAAATCTCAATGCGAACGCCGTTCTCCTTGAATCCGAAACAACGGGCGTTCATAACTCGGGTCTGGTTGAGAATCAGGAGATCGCCCGACTTGAGGTAGCTGGAAAGATCGTGGAACAACCGGTGCTCCGGTTCACCAGAACGGCCCGCAACCAGGAGCCGGGACCCGTCGCGCTGCTCAGCGGGGCTTTGCGCAATCAATTCTTCAGGTAAATTAAAAACATAGTCTTCGCGTTTATAGGATACCATAACGAGCTTAACCGCCTCCCTCTACCAGGTACAGGATTCTTGCAATTAATGCGGCGTATTGCAAGCGCACATATGGTCAAAACTTAAAAATTCACGAATTCCGGGGCGCCCTCGTCGGAAAAGCAGGACTCCAATGCCGATTCTTCTTTACCGCAACAACCAAAAAGTGCTAAAAATGGAGTCACCAAGATGCCGTGATGATGTTTTTTGGATAAATCTAGAAATCAGAAGTGATCGTTTAGGAGGATGTTCATGTATGCATTAGTCCGATTCATAACGCTATTCGGATTTGTATCAACCGCCCTAGCCGCCCTGGCTGACGGACGTGTGAGAGGGGTCGTAAGAACCGAATCTGGAGCCGCGCCCGGAGTGACAGTGGTCTTTAAATCGGGAGGAAGCGAGACAGCTCGCACCACGACCGACGGCAACGGCAATTTCCGAATTAGTCTGACAGCAGGCGCCTACCTTGTTGAATTTAGCGCTCCGGGTCTGGAGCCAAACAGCGAAAACGTAGAAATAAATGAGGGCGCCGTTCTCAACATGGACGTTATGATGACCTCCAAGATGAACATTCAGGAAGCCATGACCGTGCAGTCTGCATCCCGGCGACCCGAGCGTATTGTAGAAGCGCCAGCCGCAGTAACCGTAATCACCAATAAAGAGTTGAGCGCCCAAAAGGCCTCGGCCCAGCTCCCGCGGGTTTTGGAGAATACGCCCGGCGTGGAACTGGCGCAAAACGGCGCTTACGATTTTAACGTAAATGCTAGGGGTTTTAACAGTTCCCTGAACAGACGCGTTCTGGTGCTTGTAGACGGACGCAATCCGGCGGTCGGGTTTTTGGGCAACCAGGAATGGTCTACGTTGCCCTATCCTCTCGACGAATTTGACAGTGTCGAGTTTGTCAGGGGTCCGGGATCCGCACTCTACGGGGCCAACGCATTCAGCGGTGTATTGAACATCAGAACCAAACGGCCATCCAACTCTCAGGGCGCTTCCGTTTCCGTGAGCGGCGGCGAGCTGGACACCGCAGGCGTGGCGCTGCGCTATGCGGGGGAATTGGGCAGCCAATGGTCTTATCGCATTAACGGCGGCTATCGTGAAAGCACCACTTGGAGCGAGTCGAGAACGGCGGCGGATCGCGGTCCAGACGGCGAATTTGAATACGCTGGACTGGCCGAAGAACTGGTTCCTTTTGATGATCGCGACCTTAACGCCGTTTTTGGCGCATTGCGCATTGACTATGAATTTGGCGACAACGTACTGACCCTGGAAGGCGGAACCTCGGAAAGCGAAAACGGCCTTACGGTTACCGGCATTGGTCGGGTGCGCATCGATGAATCGAAACGACCCTTTTACCGAGTGAACCTGAACGGGCCTCGCTACAACATATCCTATGCCAACACTATGCGGGAAACGCCCGTTGGGCAGACCTCCATGAGTTCCGGCGGCAGGTTATGGGAAGACTCCTCCATCCAGCATCTGGAAGCCCAGGTTAACTACACCTATAGAGACCGTCTGTTCATGGTTGGCGGCGCAGCCTACACGGATCAAGACATTGACACTGCAAACGCGGATGGCTTTCAAACCCTTATGAGAGAAGCCCATAAGGAAGATCAACAATCCCTCTACGGCCAGGCCACCTTTAAGGTGAACGACCACTGGGATCTGGTTCTTGCCGGTCGATGGGACGACAGTTCTCTGCACGACGCTCAGGAATCCCCCAAGGCGGCTATTGTCTGGAAGGTTAACGAAAATCACACCTTGCGCCTCACCTGGAACGAAGCCTTCCAAACAGCCAACTACTCCGAGTTCTTCCTGCGAGCGCCCTCCACCACCCTGGTTCCCTTCGGTCAGATCCAAGACGCCGTTGTTTTGGGCGGCTTTGGACTGGATCTTCGCAATACGCTTGGCGCAGACGGAGAGCCCATTCTGGATTGGAAGGACTTCCAGGCCGTAGCGGCGGGCAACGACGCTTTGGTTCCCGAACACGTGGAGTCTCTGGAGTTTGGCTACAAGGGCATTATTGGCTCCAAGCTGTTCCTTACTTTTGACTACTACCAGTCCACCATCACCAATTTCATCACCGACCTGCTCCCCGGCGTGAACTCCAGGTTCCAGCCCTACCAGTTCGATGACGACGTGCCTGCCGCTGTTCAGGCTGCGCTTACCGGCGTGTTGCAAGGCGCGTTGGGACCCAGTTATGGCGGCGTGACCTCTCTCGACCAGGACAGCGATCCCTTTTTCGGGACCAGAGCGGGCGCGGGCAATCCGGTTCTGGTGGTTTCCTACACCAACGCGGGCGAGGTGGACACCGAAGGCTTTGATCTGGCCTTTAACTACTACCTCAACGATCACATCACTATAGACGGCAACTACAGTTGGTTCGACTTCGACGTGGTTGATCAGCTTGTGGGCGATCAGCTTCTGCCAAACTCTGCTGAAAACAAGTTTAACCTTGGCTTCAGCTACAGCAACAAAGGGTTTAGCGGTTCGCTTAAGTATCATTGGGTTGAAGAATTCCAATGGGCCGCTGGCGCCTTTGCTGGCGTCATTCCGGAATTCGACACCCTGAACCTCACCGCTCAGTATCGCTTCAACGACAACTGGGAAGTGAGTCTGGCGGGCAACAATATTGCCGACAATGAGCATTACGAGCTGTTTGGCGGATCCGTGAACGGACGACGGATCATGGTATCCCTTTCCGCCTCATTCTAAACCACATCAACTCAAATTTAAAAGGGTGTTTTCGGCAAGCCGGAAACACCCTTTTCTTTTGCCCCGAAAGGGGACCCCGCCAAGCAAAACGCTTGCGGTTGGGCTTATACGCAGAACTCCGGATCGGTGCCGCACTCGGCAGGTGAAGTGACTGCGCAATCCACTTCCGTATCACATACGGCGTAATCTGTCTCGCCGCAAACACCGTAGCTGGTTCTGCCGCCGCCCATAATCTTACCGGGCGTGGTCACAAAACTCTGAATTTGCAGGCTATCCAGGGAAATCATTTTCTTAGACATAGTCACTCCTCGTCAGTGGGATAAACGGGAAATACACCCTGCCACTGCGTCATTATGATCTTTTTGAGACGTCTGTGATGCGTCTCTTTGTTTTGTACGGAGGTGCGTTGTTCGTAGTTTCAACAAATTTATGCTTTGAAATATCATTTTTTTGGAACCAATCTCCCTCTAGACTCGAATATAGAGATATGGGATACGTTGGGAGCTGTGATTCTCCTGGGAGATTTTAACGAGAGTAGGGGGTTGTTTTGAGAATTGTACTGATGGTTGCTGGCCTGGTTCAGGTTTGTTTTCTTTGGGCGTCCGATCCGGCGCAGGCTGAGGTTGACAAGATTTTTGCGGAGTGGGACAAGTCAGACTCGCCGGGATGCGCCCTGGGCGTCATTCGAGATGGAAAGCTGATTTACGCTCGGGGTTACGGCATGGCCAACCTGGAGTACAATATCCCCATTAAATCGGATTCAGTATTTAGGATAGGTTCTACTTCTAAACAGTTTGCGGCCATGGCTATGGCGCTGCTCGCAGAAGAGGGAAAGGTCTCTTTAGACGACGATATTCGAAAATATATGCCGGAACTGCCTGAATATGAGGCGCCCATAACCATAAGACACCTCATTCACCATACCAGCGGTCTGCGGGACTATCTCGGTCTGATGTCCATGTCTGGATTGAGAGACAATGATTGGTATACCGATGAGGAGGTTGTCGCCATGCTGGCCCGGCAGAAGAACCTCAACTTCAAGCCAGGAGAAAAACACCTCTACAGCAATTCCGGGTATTTCCTATTGTCCCAAATCATTAAGCGCGCCTCGGGCAAGTCTTTAAGAGAATACGCCCACGAACATATCTTCAAGCCCTTGGGCATGAACAACTCTCATTTTCACGATAATTTTAAGGAAATTGTTCCCAAACGGGCCTCTGGCTACTTGCCAACCGAGGATGGATTTGAAATCTCCATGACCACCCTGGAGATGTGCGGCGACGGCGGCGTGTTCACCACCATCGATGATCTGTTGAAATGGGACGCCAATTTCTACAATAACCGTTTGGGCAAGACCGGCCCGGCGTTGATTAAACAGGCGCTGACGCCCGGCGTGTTGAATGACAAAACCCAGTTGTCCTACGCATTTGGCTTAACCGTGGCGGAGCACAAGGGTTTGAAGGTAGTGCAGCATGGCGGCGCCTTTGTTGGTTTCAGGGCTCAGATGATCCGATTTCCCGAGCAGAAATTTAGCGTGATTGTGTTGTGCAATTTGGGCTCCATGAATCCCAACGGCCTTGCCTTTTCTGTTGCGGATCTCTACTTGGGAGACGCCTATCCCGCCCAGCCGGCAAACGCCTCCCCGGAAAAGGTCGCCAAGTTCGAGGCTGACCCTAGCTTGTTCAAGACCCTGGTTGGAAACTATTTGGACCAGGAAGATCATTCCATTATGACCATTGCCCTCAAAGACAATCAGGTGGTTCGGCGCATTGAAGGTCGCCCCGATGTGGCCTTGTTCCCCATTTCTCAATGGTCTTTTCAATACTCGGATCGAGACTTGAGATTGGAATTTCAACGAGAAGGAAACGGGGAGGTTTCCGGCATGCGACTGGTGTCCGAATCCTTCCATCTGAACAACCCCTACAAAAAGATTGTTCGCCACGAGCCCACGGCAGAAGAGAACGATGCGGCTGTGGGCCGCTACTATTCCTCGGAACTGGACGTGACCTATACCCTGGCCAGGGAAGGCAAGGGTCTGGTGCTCAAAGCGCCAGGATCCGATCCCATGCCGCTCACGGTTTGGGTGAAGGGCGAGTATAGCGGACCCTACGGTCTGCGTCTGGCTATGGAGTCCGATGGGTTCCTCCTGCATGCCGGACGGGTGAGGAACCTGAAATTCGTGAAACAGTAGGCGGGTCGAGACAACTGAAAAGGGGGGGCGGGTTTCCCGCCTCTTTTTATTTTGATCCCTGGATTCATATTGGCTATAATCCAGCCATTCGGACTGATGAGGTCCCAGGAGGCAGGGCAATGTTAACCATGTTGGGCATCCCCAATTGCGACACCGTGAGAAAGGCAAAGACTTTTTTGGAAACCAACGACGTGGCGTTCCAATTCCGAGACATACGCAAAAACCCTTTAGATGAAGCGGAGTGGCGAGCTTTAGCGGAGACGGATGCAGAAGGCAAGTTGATCAACACCCGCAGCCCATCCTTCCGCAAGACCGGCGTTGGGGCGAACGAATTAGACGCGGAACGCAAGGTGGAAGTGCTTCTGGCTCAGCCCACCGCCATGAAACGACCCGCCATGGTGCAAGACGGCCAATTGAAGTCGGTCGGGTTTTCCCAAGATCTGTTTCAGAG